>NZ_JBDJMM010000003.1:0-247312 GCF_039673865.1 Pseudomonas sp. TWI628
GGTGGTGACGATGGCTGGCAGGTTCAGCGCAACGGTCTGCAGGCCGCCGTCGATTTCACGGGTGACGTTGAGCTTGTCGCCAGCGACTTCGACCTTGGAGGCGAAGGTGCCTTGGGCGAAGCCGGTCAGCGCGGCCAGCATCTGGCCGGTCTGGTTGTTGTCACTGTCGATGGCTTGCTTGCCGAGGATGACCAGCTGAGGCTGCTCTTTATCGACAACGGCTTTCAGTGCCTTGGCCACGGCCAGGGAATTCAGCTCGTCAGCGGCTTCGACCAGGATGGAGCGGTCGGCACCCAGGGCCAGGGCAGTACGCAACTGCTCCTGAGCGGTGGTCGGGCCGACGGAGACCACCACGACCTCGCTGGCGATACCCTGTTCCTTCATGCGCACGGCTTGCTCCACGGCAATTTCGCAGAAGGGGTTCATGGACATCTTGGCATTTGCCAGGTCGACACCGCTGTTGTCCGCATTGACGCGAACCTTGACGTTGTAGTCGACCACTCGCTTGACGCTTACCAGTACCCTCATAGGTTCTCCAGTCATTGATGGTGGGGCGGCGGGTAGGGGGTTGGCAACGACGGTAGCGCAGTGTTGGCGGGCGGGGATCGTCCGTTTCGAGTAGCGGGGCGAATCAGCTGGAGCCGGGCTGGGATGCGCAGGCATCGAGGTCTTCGAGGAACGCCTGCAGGATGGGCGGGCGCGATACGCCGCGGCGGGTGACCACATCGAACGGCGAGCACAGGTCCAGCAGGCTGGTGCCCAGGCGGCGCATGTCGCCGGTCTTGAGCCATTGCTCGGCGAAGTGCACCGGCAAGAAGCCGATATAGGCGCCGGAAATGATCAGGATCGCTGCTGCCTCGATGTTCTCCACGGTGGCATCGGCCTTGGTGATGCCCAATTGCTCCAGGTCGTACTGCTGCATGTAGCCACGCACCACGATCCGGCTCTGGCGCACGTCCTCCATCAGCCGGCCGTTGCTCGCGTTGCTGGCGAACAGCGGGTGGCGCCGGCCACAGTAAAGCCCCAGGGCCTCGTCATACAGCGGCTGGTAGGACAACCCCGCGACCCGCAACGGGAAGTGGCCGATGGCCAGGTGCAGCCTGCCGTCGAGCACCCGCTCTTCGAGTTCCGCCGGGGCACCGATGTAGATGTGCAGATGGGCATCGTGCCCTCGCGAAACGAAGCGCTGGGTGGTGCGCGGCAGGGGCGACACGGGGTCGGTCAGGGTGGAGTCGATGATGCCCAGGTTGAGCTTGCCGCTGATGTGCTGCTTGAGCACGTCGGCATCCATGCAGAAGCTCTCCACGGCACTGAGCAGGCGCAGGGTCGCTTCATGGATGGCCACCCCTTGCTCGGTCAGGCGAAAGCCACTGCGCCCGCGCTGGCAGAGCTTGACCCCCAGGCGGGTCTCCAGGTGCGACATCTGTTCGCTGATGGTCGACTGGCCGGCATTGAGCGCAGCCTGTGCCGCAGAAAAGCCGCCGCACCTGACGATCGTGGTGAAAACCCTGAGCAGCTTCAGGTCGACATCGTGCAGTTGGATCACCGTAGCCTCCCGGCCGGGTGTCACATCGCCAGTGCTGATATGAACACCCATGCATTGTTCTTGTCGCGCAAGCTAACCATGAGTACCTGGCCACTGCAATGCCGGGTATCGCCGGGTTTGAACCGCGGCAGATACTTCGGCCAGGGCGATGTATGTATCTGCACTTGCGCATTTTTCCCCGCCGGCACGGTTGCCATAGTGGATCGCAACGGTGGTCGAGCAGTCGCCCCGTCTCCTGAAACAGAACAAGAACTGGAGAAACCAGAACATGGCAAAGCACGGTTACGAGTCCGGCCGCCTGAACCTGCCCTTCGTGGGGCATTGCACGTTCGCCAAGGCCCCGGTGTGCACCGACTGGGCGGCGATCGACGCCGATGTGGCAATCCTCGGCGCACCGAATGACATGGGCACCCAGTGGCGTTCGGGGGCACGCTTCGGACCTCGCGGCATTCGCGAGGCATCGACCCTGTTCTCGTTCGGCCATGCCGGCGCCTACGACTTCGAGGATGACGCCACCTACCTGACTGAAGACCAGGTCCGTATGGTCGACGTCGGCGATGCCGATATCGTGCACACCGACATGGCCAGCAGCAACGCCAACATCGAGCTGGCGGTGCGGCAGATCCTTGCAGCGGGGGCCATGCCGGTGGTGCTGGGCGGTGACCATTCGGTGCATGCCCCGGTGATCAAGGCGTTCGAAGGCCATGGGCCGATCCATATCGTGCACTTCGATGCCCACCTGGACTTCGTCGACGAGCGCCATGGCGTGCGCTATGGGCACGGCAGCCCGCTGCGCCGCGCTTCGGAACTGGAGCACATCGTCGGCATGACCCAGATGGGCATCCGCAACGTGTCATCCTCCAACCGTGATGACTACGATGCCGCCCGTGAGGCCGGCTCGCAGATCCTCTCGGTACGTGACGTGCGCCGCCTGGGCTGCGCGGGTGTGCTGGCGAAAATCCCCGAAGGCCGCAACTACTACATCACCATCGACATCGACGGCTTCGACCCGTCCATCGCCCCGGGCACCGGCACGCCGAGCCATGGCGGCTTCTTGTACTACGAAGTGCTGGAGATCATCCAGGCGCTGGCGCAGCGCAGCCACGGCCGCATTGTCGGCATGGACCTGGTCGAAGTGGCCCCGGCCTACGACCCCACCGGCATGACCTCGATCCTCGCCGCGCAACTGCTGATGAACAGCATCGGCTTCATCTTCCACGCGCGCGCCAAAGCCCGCTGACCCGGAGACTGTCCTGTGGACCACAAGGTAAAAGACTACTTGCAGGCCTTCGGTGTATCCGAGGCGACCCAGCACTTTCTCAGCAAGGCGCAGCGCATGTTCATTGCCGGCGCCTGGCTCGAGGCCAGCGACGGCGGCAGCGCCGAGGTGATCGAGCCGTCCACCGAGGGTGTGCTGACGCGCATCCCCATGGCCACTGCCGATGACCTCGACCGCGCCGTGCGCGCAGCGCGTGCGCAGTTCGATGGCGGTGCCTGGAGCCAGCTCAAGCCACTGGAGCGCGAGCGCCTGATCCATCGCCTGGCCGACCTGATCGAGGCCCACGGCGACGAGCTGGCACAGATCGAAGCCATCGACATGGGCAAGTCGGTCGCCCAGGCACGGGCGGTGGATATCCAGGGCACGGTCGATACCCTGCGCTATTTTGCCGGCTGGGCCAGCAAGATCCACGGCCGCACCGTCGAGCCATCGCTGCCCGGCAACTACCTGGCATACACGCGCAAGGAGGCGGTGGGGGTGGTCGGTGCCATCGTGCCGTGGAACTTCCCGCTACAGACCATGGCCTGGAAACTCGGCGCGGCGCTGGCGACCGGTTGCACCGTGGTGGTCAAGCCGGCGGAGCTGACTTCGCTGTCGGCATTGCGCTTTGCCGAGCTGGTGCAGGCCTCGGGCATTCCCGACGGGGTGGTGAACATCGTGACCGGGCGCGGCAGCGTGGTCGGCGAGGCGATGTCCCGCCACCCAGGCATCGACAAGCTGAGTTTTACCGGTTCGACACCGG
The DNA here is from genome assembly GCF_039673865.1 of Pseudomonas sp. TWI628. Lineage (NCBI taxonomy): Bacteria > Pseudomonadati > Pseudomonadota > Gammaproteobacteria > Pseudomonadales > Pseudomonadaceae > Pseudomonas > Pseudomonas sp. TWI628. The sequence goes on from NZ_JBDJMM010000003.1 coordinate 3,568, forward strand.
TCGGCTGCTCGGTGGGCAAGACGGCGATGGACCAGATGAAACGCCTGACCCTGGAACTGGGCGGCAAGTCGCCGGTGATCGTGTTCGCCGATGCGGACATCGAGGCAGCGGCGCAAGCGGTGGCCAACGGGGTGTTCTTCAACTCGGGGCAGGTGTGCGACGCCGGTACCCGGGCGTATGTCGAGCGCAGTGTCTACCCGGCATTCCTCGAAGCGCTGGCCAGGTACACCGCCACCCTGAAGATCGCCCCCGGCCTGGACCCGGACTGCTTCATCAGCCCCATGGTGTCGCGCCAGCAACAGCAGCGGGTGCTGGACTACATCGCCCTGGGCAAGGCCGAAGGCGCGCAGGTGTACTACGGCGGCGAGCCGCTCGCCGGCCCGGGCTTCTTCGTGCAGCCCACGATCTTCGCCAACTGCAACAACGACATGCGCGTGGTTCGCGAGGAAATCTTCGGCCCGGTGCTGGTGACCCAGCCGTTCGACACCCAGGAACAGGCACTGGCCCTGGCTAACGACTCGGAGTTTGGCCTGGCGGCGGCAATCTACTCCAACGACCTGGGCAAGGTCCACGGGCTGATTCCGCGCCTGCGTGCGGGCACGGTGTACGTCAATGCCCAAAGCACCCTGGACCCGTCCATGCCGTTCGGTGGCTACAAGCAATCGGGCTATGGCAAGGACATGGGCGCAGAACAACTGGAGTTCCTGCTGGAGACCAAGGCGGTCTGGATCACCTTGCCCTGAGGTAGCAGGGCCGTCCTGCGCCGCCGAAGGTTGGCCGGCGGCGCAGGTTTATCGAATGCATCGAATTTCAATAACAAGAACCTGTCGAGGTGATGCCGATGAACAGCCAAGTGGATAGCGAGCGTGCGCAAGACCTGGAAAGGCGCCTGCGCGCCTATGAAGAACTGGAGCACAGCGCCCGCTGGCCGGGCGCCCTGAGCGCGGCCGACGTGGTGGCGCTGGCCCTGCTGACGCTGGTGATGGTGGCCGGCGCGTACTACCTGGGAGGCCAGCCATGAGTGCTTCGCGCGAGCAAGAATTTCGCCTGAGCGCGGAACGTGGCGACACCCCCTTGCTGCCCAATGAGCGGGTGTGGGGGTTCTGGGGGTTTGCCTACGCCAACTCGGCGCTGGCGGTGGCCACCTGGGTGTTCCTGATCGGCGGCGCCACCGCGCTGTTCGTCGGGCCGCTGCAAGGGATTGCCGCGATCATCATCGGCAACATCATCGGCGTGGTCCTCGCCGCATCGTCCACCTGCCTGCCGTGTGGCAAGTACGGCGTCGAGCAGTTCACCTTCCTGCGCAGCATGTTCGGCCTCAACGGCAGCCGCCTGGTGTACTTCCTCTCGGTGGTGGTGCTGACCATGGGCTGGCTGGCGGTGCTGGGGCTGATGTGCGGGCGGGCGCTGGACAACCTGCAAACCCTGGTGCAGCAGCGCCAGCCCAACGGTGACGACTGGCTGGTGACCGCCGGCGGCTTGCTGGCCATCGTGCTGGCGGCACTGGTGGCCATGCGCGGGCCGGACATGATCCGCCGGCTGAGCGCGGTGATCGCGCCCAGCCTGATCCTGATCATGCTGGCGCTGATGTACTTCATTTCCCGCCGCTACAGCTTCGACGAACTGCTGGCCATGCCGCCTTTGCAGCCACCGTTCGAGAACCCCCACGTCAACTTCATGGTGGCGGTGGAGATCAACATCGCCGCGGGCTTCTCCTGGTGGCCCTACATCGGCAACCTGTCGCGCCTGTGCAGCAACCAGCGCACGGCCTTCTGGCCCAACCTGGTGGGCATCTTCGCGGCGGCGTCGCTGGGCGAGTCGGTCAGCCTGTTCGCCGCCACCACCCTGGGCAGCAGCGACCCTACCACCTGGATGCGCCTGGCAGGCGGCATGGGCTTTGGCGTCATCGCCCTGAGCTTCCTGGCACTGGCCAACCTGACCGGTATGGTCAACATCCTCTACACCGCGGTGATCGGCTTGCGTCAGTTGGCCGGCGAGCGCCTGCGCAGCGTGGGCTGGGGGGTACTGATCGGGCTGTTCTGCATCATCCCGGTGGTGATCGTGGTGTTCCTGCCGGGGATCTACGACGGCTTTTTCATCTTCCTGGTATGGACATCCGCGCTCAACAGCGCCCTGGCCGGCATCGGCATCGCCGATTACTTCTTCCTGCGCAAGCAGCGCCTGAACCTGCGCCAGCTCTACGCCGAACAGAGCGTGTCGGCGTTGCGCTACTGCAAAGGCTTCAACCCCATCGCGCTGTTGGCGCTGGTGGCCGGTTTCGCGATCTACGTGGTGGTGTTCAACCCGCAGACCCTGGCCCATACCGACTTCTTCACCTTCGCCACCGCCTCGCTGCCGTCCTGCCTGCTGGCCGGGCTGGTGCACTACGGCCTGACCCGGCTGCTGGCGGCACGCCTGGGCTGGGGCGGCTACCCAACGCGCAATGAACACAACATCCAGGCTGCCGGCCTTCGTGTACAGGACTAGAACCATGACCAAGCGATACGACTACATCATCATCGGCGCAGGCTCTGCTGGCTGTGTGCTGGCCAACCGCCTGAGCGAAGACGCCGGCACCTCGGTGCTGGTCCTGGAGTTCGGCGGCAGCGATCGCAGTGTACTGATCCAGATGCCCAGTGCCTTCTCGTTGCCGATGAACACCAAGAAGTACAACTGGCGCTACGAGACCGTCGCCGAGCCGCACCTGGACAACCGCCGCCTGCACTGCCCACGGGGCAAGGTACTGGGGGGCTCTTCCTCGATCAACGGCTTGGTCTACATCCGTGGCCATGCCTGCGACTTCGATGAGTGGGAAAGCCTGGGGGCGAAGAACTGGAGCTACCGCAACTGCCTGCCGTACTTCAAGCGTGCCGAGCAGTACAAGTTCGGCGGCGATGACTACCGCGGCGGCATGGGGCCGCTGGCCACCAACAACGGCAACAACATGCAGAACCCGCTGTACGGCGCCTGGGTCGAGGCCGGTGCCGAAGCCGGCTACATCAAGACCGACGACTGCAACGGCTACATGCAGGAAGGCTTTGGTGCCATGCACATGACGGTCAAGGATGGCGTGCGCTGGTCCACGGCCAACGCCTACCTGCGCCCGGCCATGAGCCGGCCGAACCTGACCGTGATCACCCATGCCATGACCCGGCGCATCCTGCTCGATGGCAAGCGGGCGGTGGGCGTGGAATATGACCATGGCGGCCAGACCCACAAGGTCCTGTGCAACCGCGAGGTGCTGGTGGCGTCTGGCCCGATCGGTTCGCCGCACTTGTTGCAGCGCTCCGGCATCGGCCCCGAGGCCGTGCTGAAGAAGGCCGGCATCGAGGTGCGCCATGCCCTGCCTGGGGTGGGTGAGAACCTGCAGGACCATTCGGAAATCTACATCCAGTATGCGTGCAAGGAGCCAGTGACCCTCAATGGCAAGATGAACCTGCTGGGCAAGGCGATGATCGGCCTGCGCTGGTTGCTGTTCAAGGACGGCCTGGGCGCCAGCAACCACTTCGAAGCGGGCGGCTTCATCCGCTCGTCCAAGGGCCTGCGCTGGCCGGACATCCAGTTCCACTTCCTGCCGGCGGCCATGCGCTATGACGGCGACAAACCGTTCAAGGGCCATGGCTTCATGGTGCTGACCGGGCCCAACAAGCCCAAGAGCCGCGGCCATGTGCGGGCGCTGTCGGCCGACCCGTACCAACATCCGCAAATCCGCTTCAACTACCTCGAAAGCGAGGAGGACCGCGAGGGCTTCCGCCGCTGTGTGCGGCTGACCCGCGAGATCATCGCGCAGCCGGCCATGGACCGCTTCCGCGGCGAGGAACTGGCGCCCGGGCCACAGGTGCAGACCGATGAGCAGATCGACGCGTTCGTGCGCGCCAACATGGAAAGCACCATGCACCCGTGCGGCTCGTGCCGGATGGGCGAGGATGACATGGCCGTGGTCGATTCGACATTGCGTGTGCATGGCCTGCAGGGGCTGCGGGTGATCGACTCCTCGGTGTTCCCGAGCGAACCCAATGGCAACCTCAACGCACCGACCATCATGCTGGCCGAACGCGCTGCCGACCTGGTGCGCGGGCGCCAGCCGTTGGCACCGAGCGATGTGCCGGTTGGCCTGGTGGGGGGCTGGGAGGAACAGCAACGCAGCCGTGCACCGCTGCGCGAGATGCCTGTGCGCTAGGGATGCCGGGCCGCCAGGCGGCACCCTGCGGACCGAATGCGCTCCATTGGAGCGCTTTCGCTACAGGTGGCGCTGGCGCAAGGCTCACGACGCCTGGCGGTGTTCTACCGGCGGATTGGCGCCGGTTTTGTGGAGCGACTTCTTTACAGCCAAACCGGCAACATTCAATGGGAACCCTGTAATCCGGGCGTTTTCCGCCTGGCACAGAGCTTGCTCTCTACCTTGCACGCGAGCGGATTTGAAAGTTGTTCGTCCGCTTTCGAGGCTTGAACTTGTGACGTTATAAAAACAATTAGACTAGCAAGGTAGAAAACAATGAATAACTTGCCCCACGGCCACCGCCTGCCTGACGGTGACGCACACGAACTCAAGCGCAACCTGTCCAACCGCCATATCCAGTTGATCGCCATTGGCGGTGCCATCGGCACCGGCCTGTTCATGGGTTCTGGCAAGACCATCAGCCTGGCGGGGCCCTCCATCATCTTTGTCTACATGATCATCGGCTTCATGCTGTTCTTTGTCATGCGGGCCATGGGCGAACTGCTGTTGTCCAACTTGCAGTACAAGTCGTTCATCGATTTCTCGGCGGACCTGCTCGGCCCCTGGGCGGGGTTCTTCACCGGCTGGACCTACTGGTTCTGCTGGATTGTCACCGGTATCGCCGACGTGATCGCCATCTCGGCCTATGCGCAGTTCTGGTTCCCCGACATCCCCTTGTGGATGCCGGCGTTGTCCTGTGTTGGCCTGTTGCTCACGTTGAACCTGATGACGGTGAAGATGTTCGGCGAAATGGAGTTCTGGTTCGCCATGATCAAGATCGTCGCCATCTGCGCGCTGGTCTGCACCGGGTTCTACATGGTGGCGGCGGCTTACCAGTCGCCGGCCGGGCATGCTGCCTCGCTGGCCAACCTGTGGAATGACGGCGGCATGTTCCCCCATGGCGCCATGGGCTTCTTTGCCGGCTTCCAGATTGCGGTGTTTGCCTTCGTCGGCATCGAGCTGGTGGGGACTACCGCCGCCGAAACCAAGAACCCGGAACGCAACCTGCCACGGGCGATCAACTCGATTCCCTTGCGCATCATCGTCTTCTACGTGCTTGCCCTGATCGCTATCATGGCCGTCACACCCTGGCGTGAAGTGGTGGCCAACAAGAGCCCCTTCGTCGAGCTGTTCGTGCTGGCCGGCCTGCCGGCTGCGGCCGGCATCATCAACTTCGTGGTGCTGACCTCGGCCATGTCGTCTGCCAACAGCGGCGTGTTCTCGACCAGCCGCATGCTCTACGGCCTGGCGGTGGATGGCGATGCGCCTGGCAAGTTCGCTGCGCTGTCCAGCCGCGCGGTACCTTCCAACGGCCTGATCTTTTCCTGTGTGTGCCTGACGGGCGGGGCGCTGGTCATCTACCTGGTGCCGAACATGCTCGAAGCCTTCACCCTGATCACCACGGTGTCGGCACTGCTGTTCATGTTCGTCTGGTCGATCATCCTGCTGTCGTACCTGGCCTACCGCAAGCAGCGTGACCCGCTGCACCAGGCGTCGAAGTACAAGATGCCGGGCGGCACGTTGATGTGCTGGGTGTGCCTGTTGTTCTTCGCCTTCATCCTGGCCTTGCTGGCGTTGCAGGCCGACACCCGCAGCGCGCTGTACCTGATGCCGGTCTGGTTTGCCGGACTGGGCCTGACCTATCGATCGAACCGGCGCAAAAGGCAGCAGGCCGTGCAGCTGTCATTCGATGCCGATTGACCGCCACCTTCACCGACTACCCAAGGGGGACAGCGCCGTGCGCTGTCCCCCTGTCGTCTTTCTATCCAGCAGGGAATTTTTATGAGAATCCACGTCAACTTTCTCGACCGTGTCGGTATCACTCAGGAAATCCTCTCGCTGCTTGGGGCACGCAACCTTAACCTGGACGCTGTGGAGATGATTCCACCCAACGTCTATATCGATGCCCCGACCCTGTCGCCCAGGGTGCTGGACGAACTCTACGCAGCCCTGTTGGAGGTGGACGGGGTGCTGGACGTGGCGCTGGTCGACTTCCTTCCCGGCCACCGCCGCCGCCTGCAGTTGGAGGCGTTGCTGGCGGCGATGAGCGACCCGGTGCTGGCAGTGGACCCTGGCGGCCATGTGCTGCTGGCGAACCCGACCCTGGTCGCCCTGGTTGGGCGTGAGCCGGCCGGTGAGCCGTTGAACCGCGTGTTTGCCGAGCCGGACCTGGCCCAGACCCTGATCGACAAGGGCTTTCGCTTACCGATGTGCGAGGTGGGCTTTCAGGGCCAGGCCCTGCTGCTGGAGGCCACACCGATCAGTGGCGGCGCCGATGGCCTGGTGGGCGGCCTGCTGACCTTGTACCCACCCAGCCGCATCGGCGAGCGCCTGGCCTCGCTGCTGCATGACAACAGCGAAGGCCTGGGGGCGTTGCTGGGCGAGTCGGCGGCGCTGCAGGCGCTCAAGGCCCGCTTGCACAAGGTGGCGAGCCTGGAAGCGCCGGTCTTGATCCAGGGCGAGACCGGCACGGGAAAGGAACTGGTGGCCCGTGCCTGCCACGCGCTGAGTGCCCGGCGCGATGCCTCGTTCCTGGCGCTGAACTGCGCGGCGTTACCTGAAAGCCTGGCCGAAAGCGAGCTGTTCGGCTACGCCGCAGGTGCGTTTACCGGCGCCCAGCGGGGCGGCAAGCCGGGCCTGCTGGAACTGGCCGATGGCGGTACGGTGTTTCTCGATGAAGTGGGCGAGATGTCGCCGTACCTGCAGGCCAAGCTGCTGCGTTTTCTCAATGACGGCAGCTTTCGCCGGGTGGGCGGTGGCAGCGAGGTGCAGGTAAATGTGCGGGTGGTCTGCGCCACCCACCGCAACCTGGAAAGCATGGTGCTCGAAGGTGACTTTCGCGAAGACCTTTACTATCGCCTCAACGTGCTCAACCTGCAGGTGCCGCCGCTGCGTGAGCGGGGCAGGGACATCCTGCTGCTGGCCGAGCATTTCCTGCGCCAGGCCTGTGCGCAGATCCAGCGTACCCCGTGCCGCTTGGCGCTGGCCACCCATCCGCTGCTGCTGGGCAATCGCTGGTCCGGCAATGTGCGCCAGTTGCAGAACGTGATCTTCCGCGCGGCAGCCATCAGCGAAGGGGAGGTGATCGACTGTGATGACCTGGAGCTGGCTGGCACCGCCTTGAGCAGCCAGCAAGCCGAGGGGCAGGAGATCGTCAGCCTGGAAGCGGCCGTGCAGGCCTTTGAAAAATCCTTGCTGGAAAAACTCTACGCGAGCTACCCCTCGACCCGGCAACTGGCGGTGCGCTTGCAGACTTCGCACACGGCGATCGGCCAGCGTTTGCGCAAGTACGGCATCGCCAGCCGGGCCTCATAGCCGACCCGGTGCGAATCCGCTCCGCTGGAGTGATTGTGCTCCGGGCTGGCGGGGTGGCGGGTTCATTGGCCCGTGCTGTCAGGGGTGGTTGTCGGGCCTGCGCCACGGAGCGAATCCGCTCCATCGCGCAGGCTCGGAAGTGATCGAAATAAAACAGTAAAGCATTGATATATATAGGTTTTAGTGAGTTGGCATCACCCTTGCTCTGTATCTGTCAGTCCTGCATCGGGACTCACCTGATAACAAGAGAGGAAGATCCATGAGCACGCTGCGTTTTACTCCCGAACACGAATGGCTGCGTCTGGAAGCGACTGGCGAGCTGACCGTCGGCATCACCAGCTATGCCCAGCAGGCCCTGGGTGACGTGGTGTTCGTGCAACTGCCGGAGCCGGGCGAGTACGGCGAGGGCAACGAAGTCGCAGTGCTGGAGTCGGTGAAGGCCGCCAGCAACATCACCATGCCGTTGCGCGGCACCGTGGTGGCCGTCAACCAGGCCCTGGCCGACGACCCCGAGCTGGTCAACAGCTCGCCCATGCAGGACGGCTGGTTCTTCCGCATCCAGGCAGCCAACCCGTCGGAGCTCGACGGCCTGATGGACCAGGACGGCTACGACCGCTTCCTGGCCGACAACGCCTGAGCCAGGGTGCCGACATGACCAACGCATCCATCCCGCTGGGCACCGACAACGAGTTCATCGCCCGTCACATCGGCCCGCGCGAGGGCGATATCGAGGCCATGCTGGCGCTGGTCGGCCATGACTCGCTCGATGCCCTGATCGACAGCGTCATCCCCGCCAGCATCAGGGGCAGCAGCGTGCTCGCGCTGAGCAAGGGGCAGGGCGAGGCTGAAGCCCTGGCCGCACTCAAGGCCATTGCGGCGAACAACCAGCTGTTCAGCAACCACATCGGCCAGGGCTACTACCCTTGCCACACGCCAACAGCGATCCTGCGCAACCTGCTGGAGAACCCGGCCTGGTACACCGCCTACACGCCGTACCAGCCGGAAATCTCCCAGGGCCGCCTGGAGGCGCTGCTGAACTTCCAGACCCTGGTCAGTGACCTCACCGGCATGCAGATCGCCAACGCCTCGTTGCTCGACGAAGCCACCGCTGCCGCCGAGGCAATGACCTTGTGCAAGCGCCTTGCGAAGAACAAGGCCCCGGCGTTCTTCGCCTCCAGCCACTGCCACCCGCAGACCCTCGACGTGCTGCGCACCCGTGCCCAGCCACTGGGTATCGAAGTGGTCATCGCTGATGAAGCGGTTTTGCAGGGCCAAGCCCTGGACGGCTATTTCGGCCTGTTGCTGCAATACCCGGCCAGCACCGGCGCCATCACCGACCACCGTGCCCTGGTGCAACGCGCCCATGCGGCGGGTGCGCTGGTGGCCGTGGCCGCCGACCTGCTGGCGCTGACCTTGCTGACCCCACCGGGCGAGTTCGATGCCGACGTGGTACTGGGCAGCGCCCAGCGCTTCGGTGTGCCGCTGGGCTTCGGCGGCCCGCACGCGGCGTACTTCGCCACCCGCGATGCCTTCAAGCGCGACATGCCCGGCCGCCTGGTCGGCGTGTCCATCGACCGCTTCGGCAAGCCGGCCCTGCGCCTGGCCATGCAGACCCGCGAACAACACATCCGCCGCGAAAAGGCCACCAGCAACATCTGCACCGCGCAGGTGCTGCTGGCCAACATCGCCAGCATGTATGCGGTCTACCACGGCCCCACGGGCCTGGAGCAGATCGCCCGGCGCGTGCACCGCCTGACCGCGATCCTGGTGCAAGGGCTGCAGCAGCTCGGGCACCACGTCGAACAGGCGCATTTCTTCGACACCGTCAGCGTGGTCACTGCCGGGCCTGTGGCCGATGTGCTGGCGGCCGCCCAGAGTGCCTGTCTGAACCTGCGGCGGGTCGATGAACTGCGGGTTGGCGTGGCCCTGGATGAAACCTGCGAGCAGGGCAGTGTCGAGGCCCTGTGGCAGGTCTTCGCCGCAGCAGGCCAGGTGCTCCCGGACTTTGCCGCCCTGGCCGCCGAGAGTGGCGACTGCCTGCCCCCGGCGCTGCTGCGCCAGACCCCATTCCTGCAGCACCCGGTGTTCAACCGCTATCACAGTGAAACCGAACTGATGCGTTACCTGCGCCGCCTGGCCGACAAGGACCTGGCCCTGGACCGCAGCATGATCGCGCTTGGCTCATGCACCATGAAGCTCAATGCTGCCAGCGAGATGGTACCGATCACCTGGCCCGAATTCGGCGCCCTGCACCCATTCGCCCCGGCCGAGCAGTCGCAAGGTTACCGTCAGCTGACCGATGAGCTGGAAGCCATGCTCTGTGCGGCCACCGGCTATGACGCCATGTCGCTGCAGCCCAATGCCGGCTCGCAGGGCGAGTATGCCGGCCTGCTGGCGATCCGCGCCTACCACGCCAGCCGTGGCGAGGCAGGGCGCGATGTGTGCCTGATCCCGTCGTCGGCCCATGGCACCAACCCGGCCACCGCGCAGATGGCCGGCATGCGGGTGGTGGTGGTCAACTGTGACGAGCGTGGCAACGTCGATGTCGTCGACCTGCAGCACAAGGCCGAGCAGCACCGGGCGCAGCTGGCCGCGCTGATGATCACCTACCCCTCGACCCACGGCGTGTTCGAAGAGGCCATCACCCGCATCTGCGACATCATTCATGAGCACGGTGGCCAGGTGTACCTGGACGGCGCCAACATGAACGCGATGGTCGGCCTGTGTGCCCCGGGCAAGTTCGGTGGCGACGTGTCGCACCTGAACCTGCACAAGACCTTCTGCATCCCCCACGGCGGTGGCGGCCCCGGTGTCGGCCCGATCGGCGTCAAGGCGCACCTGGCGCCGTTCTTGCCCGGACACGCCCACCTGGCCAACCCCCAGGGCGCGGTCAGCGCGGCGCCTTATGGCAGTGCCAGCATCCTGCCGATTACCTGGATGTACATCCGCATGATGGGCGGGGAAGGGCTCAAGCGTGCCTCGCAACTGGCGATTCTCAATGCCAACTACATCGCCCGGCGCCTGGAGGACCACTACCCGGTGCTGTACACCGGCGAGAACGGCCTGGTCGCCCATGAATGCATCCTCGACCTGCGCCCGCTCAAGGACAGCAGCGGCATCAGCGTCGAGGACGTGGCCAAGCGCCTGATCGACTTCGGCTTCCATGCCCCGACCATGTCGTTCCCGGTGGCCGGCACGCTGATGGTCGAGCCGACCGAGAGCGAGTCCAAGGAAGAACTGGACCGCTTCTGCGCCGCGATGATCTGCATCCGCGAAGAGATCCGCGCCGTGGAAAACGGCACCCTGGACAAGCTCGACAACCCGCTGAAGAACGCGCCGCATACCGCCACCGAGCTGGTGGGCGAATGGCCCCATGGCTATGCCCGGGAGCTGGCGGTGTACCCGCTGGCCGACCTGCGCGACAGCAAGTACTGGCCGCCGGTGGGGCGCGTGGACAACGTCTACGGTGACCGCAACCTGGCCTGTGCCTGCCCGCCGCTGTCGAGCTATCAAGATGCCTGACCCTGCTGGCCCGCAGCGCTTGCGGGCCGTGCTTGCCAACCGAACAACAAGGAATCACACCCATGTTCCATAAAAGCCTGACCCTGTCCGATTTCGACCCTGCACTGTCCGCGGCCATCGGCCGTGAAGTGCAACGCCAGGAAGACCACATCGAGCTGATCGCTTCGGAAAACTACACCAGCCCCCAGGTGATGCAGGCCCAGGGTACCGAGCTGACCAACAAGTACGCCGAAGGCTACCCGGGCAAGCGTTACTACGGTGGCTGCGAGCATGTCGACGTGGTCGAGCAATTGGCCATCGACCGCGCCAAACAACTGTTCGGTGCCGGTTATGCCAACGTCCAGCCACACTCGGGCTCCCAGGCCAACGCGGCGGTCTACCTGGCCTTGCTGCAGGCCGGCGATACGCTCCTGGGCATGAGCCTGGCCCACGGCGGCCACCTGACCCACGGTGCCAAGGTGTCGTCCTCGGGCAAGTTGTACAACGCCGTGCAATATGGCATCGATGGCAACGGCCTGATCGACTACGACGAAGTCGAGCGCCTGGCCGTCGAGCACCGGCCGAAGATGATCGTGGCCGGCTTCTCGGCCTACTCGAAGACCCTCGACTTCCCGCGTTTTCGGCAGATCGCCGACAAGGTCGGGGCCTACCTGTTCGTTGATATGGCCCACGTCGCCGGGCTGGTCGCGGCAGGCCTGTACCCCAACCCGCTGCCGTATGCCGATGTGGTCACCACCACCACCCACAAGACCCTGCGCGGGCCGCGTGGTGGCCTGATTCTGGCCAAGGCCGACCCGGAGCTTGAGAAAAAGCTCAACTCGGCGGTATTCCCGGGCGGGCAGGGCGGGCCGCTGATGCACGTGATCGCGGCCAAGGCGGTGTGCTTCAAGGAGGCCCTGGAGCTGGGTTTCAAGGAGTACCAGCGCCAGGTCATCAGCAACGCCCAAGCCATGGCGCAGGTGTTCATGCAGCGCGGTTTCGACGTGGTGTCCGGTGGCACCGACAACCACCTGTTCCTGCTCAGCCTGATCCGCCAGGGCATCACCGGCAAGGACGCCGACGCCGCGCTGGGCCGTGCGCACATCACGGTGAACAAGAACGCGGTGCCCAATGACCCGCAGTCGCCGTTCGTGACCTCGGGCCTGCGTATCGGTACCCCGGCCGTGACTACCCGTGGGTTCAAGGAAGTGGAATGCCGCGCCTTGGCGACCTGGATCTGCGACATCCTCGACCACCTCGGCGATGCCGACGTCGAGGCCCAGGTGGCGCGCCAGGTAGCGGCGTTGTGCAAGCTGTTCCCGGTCTATCCGGCCTGACACCTGGGGGCTGCACAGCAGCCCCCGGTAATGCTGTCAGTCAATATCAACGCGGGGCCAGGAGCCAGCCATGTCCACCGAACAACTGCAACACACATCGCCGCGCCCGCAGCCCTTGCAGGCCGGGGTGAAACTGCGCGGCGCCGACAAGGTGGCGCGCATTCCGGTGAAGATCCTGCCGACCGAGCAGGTGCCGCGCAAACCCGACTGGATTCGCGTGGCGATTGCCACCACGCCGGAAGTGGCGCGGGTCAAGGCCCTGCTGCGCAAGCACAGGCTGCACAGCGTGTGCGAAGAGGCGTCCTGCCCGAACCTGGGCGAGTGCTTCTCGGGCGGTACGGCGACCTTCATGATCATGGGCGACATCTGCACCCGCCGTTGCCCGTTCTGCGATGTCGGCCATGGCCGGCCCAAGCCGCTGGATGCCGATGAACCGAAGAACCTGGCCATCGCCATTGCCGACCTTGGCCTGAAGTATGTGGTGATCACCTCGGTGGACCGTGACGACCTGCGCGATGGCGGCGCCCGTCACTTTGCCGATTGCCTGCGCGAGATCCGCAGGCTGTCGCCAGGCATTCAGCTGGAGACCCTGGTTCCGGATTACCGTGGCCGTATGGATGTGGCCCTGGACATCACCGCGCAAGAGCCGCCAGATGTGTTCAATCACAACCTGGAAACCGTACCGCGCCTGTATCGGGCGGCACGGCCAGGTTCGGACTTCGAATGGTCGCTGGACCTGCTGGAGCGCTTCAAGCAACGCCTGCCGACGGTACCGACCAAGTCCGGGCTGATGCTCGGCCTGGGCGAGACCGATGCCGAGGTGGTCGAGGTGATGCAGCGCATGCGTGAGCACCAGGTCGACATGCTGACCCTGGGGCAGTACCTGCAACCGTCACGCAGCCACCTGCCGGTGCAGCGCTTCGTGCACCCCGACACCTTCGCCATGCTTGCCGAGCAAGCGTTGGCGATGGGGTTCAGAAACGTGGCAGCCGGGCCGCTGGTGCGCTCGTCCTACCACGCTGACCGGCAACTGCAAGCGGTGTAAGGCTGTGCCCGGCAGGGCAGGCGCTGGTCACTGGTGAGTGCCTGCCCTGCCGGTTTCACAGCCCGCCGCCGATGAGGGCTCAGTTCACCAGCACTTCGTCCAGTGCCTGCTCAAGGGTGCTGACGGTGCGCTCGATGTTGTGCAGTTTTTCCAGCCCGAACAGACCGATGCGGAAGGTCTGGAAGTCGGCTGGCTCGTCACATTGCAACGGCACGCCGGCGGCTATCTGCAGGCCGTGCTCGGCGAATTTCTTGCCGTTCTTGATATCGGCATCATCGGTGTAGCTCACCACCACGCCCGGGGCCTGAAAACCGGCTGCGGCCACGCTCCTGATGCCTTTGCCGGCCAGCATGGCGCGTACCCGATCGCCCAGCGCCTGTTGCTCGCCGCGAAGCTTGTCGAAGCCATAGGCTTGCATCTCGTTGATCACGTCGTTGAAGCGCGCCAGTGAATCGCTGGGCATGGTCGCATGGTAGGCATGCCCGCCCTGTTCGTAGGCCTGCATGATCTGCAGCCACTTTTTCAGGTCGCAGGCAAAGCTGCTGCTCTGCGTCTGCTCGATGCGCGCGAGGGCCAAGGCACTGAACATCACCAGGGCGCAGCAAGGCGAGGCGCTCCAGCCTTTTTGGGGGGCGCTGATCAGCAGGTCGACGGCGCACTTGTGCATATCGACCCAAAGCGTGCCTGAGGCGATGCAGTCCAGCACGAACAAGCCCCCCACCGCATGCACGGCGTCACCGACGGCCCGCAGGTAATCGTCGGGCAGGATCATCCCGGATGAAGTTTCAACGTGAGGGGCGAAGACAACCTGCGGCTTGTGCGCCTCAATGGCCGCCAGCACTTCGTCCAGAGGGGGAGGCGCGTAAGCCGCCTGGCGCCCCGTGTCGACCGGCCGGGCTTTGAGCACCGTGGTGGCCGCCGCGATGTTGCCCATCTCAAGGATCTGGCTCCAGCGATAACTGAACCAGCCATTGCGTATCACCAGGCATTGCTGGCCGCTGGCGAACTGTCGCGCTACCGCCTCCATGCCGAAGGTACCGCTGCCTGGTACGACTGCAACGGCCTGGGCGTTGTAGACCTGTTTCAGGGTGCTGGAAATGTTCTTCATCACACCTTGAAAGGCCTGCGACATGTGATTGAGCGAGCGGTCGGTGTAGACCACCGAGTACTCGACCAGCCCCTCGGGATCAATAGCGGGATAGATCTTTGACATGGGTGACTCCTTCGGCAGAGATGTCCTTGATATCGACCTTGGCCCAAGCATTGGCAAATGACAAGAATGATCGGGGCGGATTGCAGCTATCAGCGGGTTTCAATGTGCGCCTGCAACTGCCCGCCGACGATGGATATTTCTTTGAATTGTCGACCCTCGCGCAGCACGAACAACGCGTCCATCCCGCGCGCCTGCGCCAGGCGTGGGCCCTCGGTTTCGCCCAGGACCATCAGCGCCGTGGCCCAGGCATCGGCGAGCATGCAGGAGGCCGCCACCACGGTGACGGCGGCGAGCGGGTTGCACAGAGGCGCGCCGGTGGCCGGGTCCATGGTGTGAGCATAGGACTGACCGGCCACCTCGACCCAGTGTCGATAGTCCCCCGAAGTCGCGATCGCGGCATCGCTGAGCGCCATCACGCCCATGACTTCACGCACGCCCCGCGTGGGCTTTTCCAGGGCGACGACCCAGCACTGGCCGTCGGGTTTGACGCCTCGGGCGCGCATCTCGCCATCGATACCGACCAGGTAGCGGGTGATGCCCAGACCGTCCAGGCAACGGGCAAGTTCATCCACGCCAAAACCTTTGGCGATACCACTCAAGTCAAGGTGCAGCGGCCCGCGCTTGCACACCTGATTGCGCTGGGGCTGCACCACCAATGCGGCGCTGGCCGACAGCCGGGCACGCGGCGCAACCGTGCCGCTAGCCTGCGCCGTGACCGTCTGCTCGCCTGGGCCGAAGCCCCAGGCGTTCACCAGGTCACCGACAGCGATGTCGAAGGCGCCGCCGGATTGCTGGCTGACGCGCAATGCCGCAGACAGCACCGTGGCCAGTTCCTTGGGCACCGACAGCCATTGCTGCTCGGGGGCGGCATTGAGGCGGTTGAGGTCCGAGTCGGGTTTCCAGGTGGACATTTGCTGGTCCACCCGGGCCACGGCGCGGGCCAGTTGCTGGCCCACTTGGTCGGTGTCGATCCCGGCCCCGGCATAAAACAGGGCGGTGTAGCGGGTGCCCATGGTTTCGCCGTTCAGGCTGTAACGCTGCAACTCAGTAGACATCTTCACGGTAGCGCCCTTGTGCCTTGAGGGTGAGCACACTGAGGTCGAGAGGCGCCAACACTTCATCAAGGGCCTGCATCACGCCTTTGGCCATTTCGCGACTGCCACATACCAGCACCTGGGCACCTTTCTCAATCAGCCGGCGCAAGGCCAGGGCATCGCTGATCAGCCGGTCTTGCACGTAGCTGCGGTCCTGAGCCTGAGAAAAGGCGGCACGCAATGCCGTGAGGCGGCGGTCCGACAGGTATTGGTTGAGCTCGGGTTCGTAGAGAAAGTCCGAGGCCGGGTTGCGCCCGCCCCAATACAGGTGCATTGGGTGTCGGGCCTTGTTGTTGCGGATAAAACCGGCCAGAGGACCGATACCGGTACCGGCGCCGATCAGGATCACCGGGTGTGCGCCCGATGCCGGACGAAACTGCGGGTTGGGCTGGATGAAGGCATCGATCTGTGCGCCGATGTCCAGGCCGTGAAGAAATTCCGAGCACAGGCCACCGTTGTGTTTGCGCACGCAGATCTCCAGCACGCCGTCCTGGGAACCGCTGGCCAGCGAGTAGAAACGCGGGATTGGGCTGCCCGGGGGCAGAATCCCGAGCAGGTCGCCGGCCAGAAAGCCCGGCAGTTCGCTGCAGGCTTTGAAGCGCAGGACGTGGGTCGGTGCATTCACCTGTTCGCCATAGGCAATCCGCTCTGTCAGCGCCAAGGCATGGGTACGCGGCTGCTGCGGGGTGTGAACCAGCGCCAGCTCCTGCCCCAACACCTCGCTCAACGCCTGGCCCCAGCGGGCAAACGCCTGAGAGGACTGGCGGTTGATGGTTTCCAGCCTGAGCAGTGGCGAGCCACCGGCCTGCAACATTGCATCCTGCACGTGGTGGGCGTACTGACAGAACTGCGTAAACTGGCGGTCGCCCAGGCCCAGCACCGCGAACGGCAAGCCGGGCTTGAGGCCGGTCTTGGCCAGCCGCGCCAGGAACTGCGATGCCGAGGCCGGCGCATCGCCGTCACCGTGGGTTGCGGTGAGGATGAACAGCCGTTGGGCATTGCGGTAGTCGCCCACCCATTCATTCATCGCCGCGCTGTGCACCTTGTGGCCACGCTGGTGCAGGGCGTCGTGCAGGGTCTTGGCAAAACCCCAGGTGCTGTTGTTCTCACTGCCCACCAGAATCACGCTGTCGGCAGCGTGGGCCAGGCTGTTGTGGCGGATGTTCGGGCCAGCCCTGCGGCGGCGCCACCACAACACAATGCCGGTCACGCTCATCAACGGCACGCAGAGGGCGCAGACCCCGAGCAGCAGGCCCAGCCACCAAAGGCCCTCGCCAGTGTGCAGTTGGTAGATCACGTCATAGAGGTTGCGCATCGAGCCGTGGGCTTGATAGGACAACACTGCGCCGCTGGCCTGATCCACGTAGCCGTCGCCCTGGGTGGTGCGCAGGGAAAACACATCGCGGGGGTCGCCGGGGCTTGGGTAGACCAGCTCGCGCAGGTCATTGAGGTCGGTGGCCTGCAACGCCTGCAGCGTGGCCACCGGCAAGGCCGGGCCGGCGCTGACGTGGGCCGGGAAGGCGGGTTCACGTTCACTACCGTCGGCGATCAAACCAAACGTGGTGGCGGACATGTACAGCCCGCTCAAGGCCGTCAGCAGCAGCCCGAGCGAGGCCAGCCGGCCGACTTCAGCATGCCAGCGCTGGCTGAAACTGCCCCGCAGCGGGCGCAGCAGGTTGCGCCAGCCGCCCAGGCGCCGGGCCAGCAGCAGTGCACCGGACACTGACAGCGCCAGCATGATCAGGGCGCCAGCACCCGACACCCCATGGCCCGGCGTGCCAAGCAGCAGCGAGCGGTGCAGGTCCTTGACCCACCGGGAGAACGCGGATGGCTGGTAAGGACCGAGGCCCTGGCCCGTCAGTGGGTCGACCTGTTCCGCACTGGCCTGGCCGTTCTGGTTGTAATAGACGATCACCGTGCCAGACGCTGAGCGCTGGATCTGCTCCACGCCCGTGAAGTGGCTGGCAACGCGCCCGGCCAGTTGGCCGACGTTGAGTTGTCCGGCCGCAGGGGAGGTGCCGTGCAAGCGTTCCAGCGCCGGCTGCACAGACAGGATCGCGCCGCTGATGGCCAATACCATGACCAACAGGGCTGCGATCAGGCCAGGCAGGGAATGGAACCGACGAAGCATATTCAGCCTCCAGAAGTGTCGGGTGCTACAGGTCGTAAGTGAAGGTGTCGACGTAAGCACTGCCGGTCGTGGGCTTGCCTGAGCCTTTGGTCGTCAGCGCTACGCTGACATCGCCACGGGCGTCACGTTGGTCCTCGACGGCGCTGTCGATGCGGATCTGATAGCCGGCATCAATCAGCGTGTCTGCCAGTTCCACGCTGACTTTGAGCGTGCCCCCACTGCCGACACTGGCGCCGCTGACCCCGTCAAACTCGCTTGGGTTCATCCCGCTGCCACGTGCCCAGTCGCCCAGGTGCTTGTAATACTTGGCCTTCTTCCCGGCCACCCAGAGGGTTTTCTGATACTGGCCACTGGCGTCGGTGACGTAGATCGCCAGGTACGCATCGTTGCCGCTGTAGTCCTTGAGCTGCGTGGTCAAGGTCACTTCCCGGGCCTGGGCCAGCGCCGGCAGGGCGATGGCGCCGACGAGGCAGGTTGCTGCGATGATCTTTTTCATGACGGTGTCTCCGGTCGAGGGCGGCGTCTGCGGCATACCCTAAGGTGCCTTCCTGAAGGCCAGCTGAATTTACAGCTATCAATGGGCGCTTAATATCTGTAAATTCGCATATGCGCAAAAACGAATATACAGGTCGGCTATGCCCATTCAGCCCTGCACCCTCTTCAAATGCCTCGGTGACGAAACCCGAGCCCGGATCATGTTGATGCTCGCCGCTGAGGGCGAGCTGTGCGTTTGCGAACTGATCTGGGCACTGGACGACAGTCAGCCGAAAGTCTCCCG
The DNA here is from genome assembly GCF_039673865.1 of Pseudomonas sp. TWI628. NCBI lineage: Bacteria > Pseudomonadati > Pseudomonadota > Gammaproteobacteria > Pseudomonadales > Pseudomonadaceae > Pseudomonas > Pseudomonas sp. TWI628. The sequence goes on from NZ_JBDJMM010000003.1 coordinate 22,201, forward strand.
GCATTTGGCTCAACTGCGTACCTGTGGCTTGCTGGAGGATCGCCGGCAAGGCCAATGGATCTATTACCGCCTTCATCCGCAACTCCCCCAATGGGCAGTGGATGTACTCAAGACGACGCTTGAGGCAAACCGCTCTTGGCTTGGCGATGATCAAAGTCGCCTTGCTTCTATGGAAGGTCGCCCGGTACGCCAGGTCTCCTGCTGTTGAGTGTTTTGCAGACCTGACAGGTTGCTGGCGATTTCAATCCCATTTTGCTTACGACACTGGCAGCACTTGCCGTGCGCTTGAGCATCAGCGCTTAGGAGTTAACGTGTGAAGATCCTGTTCATGTGTACGGCCAATAGCTGTCGTAGCGTCTTGTCCGAGGGGCTGTTCAACCATGTTGCCCCGGAAGGCTTCACGGCCATCAGTTCGGGCAGCTTTCCCAGCGGCAAACTCAATCCGCGTGCGGTGAGCACGCTGCAAGGGCTGGGTGTCGACACGTCTGGCCTGTACAGCAAAGGTTCAGAGGCGTTCGCCGACGCACCACCCGATATCGTTATCACCGTGTGCGACAAGGCGGGCGGCGAGCCTTGCCCGGTGTATTTTGGCCCGGCCATCAAGAGCCACTGGGGGCTATCCGACCCGTCAGAGGCAGACGGCACTGACGAGGATGTTCAGGCCGCATTCGATGCAACGGTTGAACACATCAAAAGGCGGTGTGCAGCCTTCTTCACTCTGGTTCTCAGAACGCTTCAGGGTGCTGATCTGAAGCAGGCCCTGGATCGTATTGGAGCACTGTGATGAGCGAATTTGATACCGACACTTGCGAGATTTTTCCTGCCCTTGATCTGTCGCTGATGGATCTCCCCAGCGCCGATAAACTTGGCCTGGCAAATGATGTGGACGTCAAGCCACGCATCCTTTTGCTCTATGGGTCGACCAGAGAGCGGTCGTTCAGTCGTCTGTTGACGCAAGAGGCTGCACGCCTGCTCCAGCACATGGGCGCCGAGACGGTGATCTTCGATCCGTCAGGGCTGCCTTTGCCGGATGATGCACCCGTCGACCACCCCAAAGTGCAAGCGCTACGTGATCTGGTGCTGTGGTCAGACGGTCAGGTGTGGTGTTCCCCAGAGCGTCACGGCGCGATGTCTGCAGTATTCAAAGCACAGATCGACTGGATTCCTTTGACCCTGGGTGCCGTGCGGCCCACCCAGGGTAAAACCCTCGCAGTGATGCAGGTGTGCGGCGGCTCTCAGTCGTTCAACGCCGTCAACCAGATGCGTATTCTCGGCCGGTGGATGCGCATGCTGACCATCCCGAATCAGTCGTCGGTGCCGAAAGCGTACCTGGAGTTTGACGAAGCAAACCGAATGAAGCCTTCGCCGTACTACGACCGTTTAGTCGATGTGATGGAGGAGTTGGTGAAATTCACGCTGCTGGTTCGTGGCCGTGAGGGCTATCTGGTAGATCGCTATTCGGAGCGAAAAGAAAGCGCGCAAGCTTTATCGGCCAGGGTGAATCAGCGCTCCATCTAGACGGCGCGCAGAGGGGAAGGGCTTGTAGCCGCTGAGCTAAGCCTTGGCTCCAGGAACAGTCAGCCCGTTGGCAATGGCACTGGCTTCAAGCTTTGCACGCTCCGCGTCGAGAAAAACATAAGTGGCTTGCAGCGCGGTGATCTTCGCTTGAATGTCGGCCATCTTGTTGGCGACCAGGGCCGCGCCTTGCGCGCAATCGATCGTATTACCCCGCTTGGCCTGAAGGATGTCCCTGATCTCGGCAAGTGAAAAACCGCCGCCCTGGGCACTCTGAATGAAGGCCAGATCGGCAACGGTCTGATCGCTATAGCTGCGGTAGTTGTTGGCTTGGCGATGGGCCACGATGAGCCCGAACTGTTCGTAATATCGCAATGCATGGCGGCCGAGCCCGCTGCGGCGCTCCAACTCTCCAATATTCACCGTAAAACTCCTTGACTGTAGAGTGCCCTCTATACCTTAGCCTGCGCCGATCTTCCAAACAAGGATTCGGATATGAGCGTGGAATGCTTCGTCACAGGCGGCAGTGGCTTTGTGGGGCAACATTTGCTGGCGCGGCTTACTGCGACAGGGCACAAGACCTGGGTGCTTATGCGCAGCCCTGAAAACATCGAGCGCCTCAGAGAGCAGGTAGGCCGGCTGGGCGGTAACCCGGCGTCTATCCATGCGGTTGAGGGCGATATCAGCAGAGAAGGGCTTGGGCTCAGTGAGGCAGACAGGCAATGCGTGTCTTCGGTCGCTGTGGTGTTCCACCTCGCGGCGCAATTCACCTGGGGGCTGACAATGGAGCGCGCGCGCGAAGTCAATGTGCAAGGGGCGCTGAGAGTCGCAAGGCTCGCCGCCAGCCAGCACATCCGATTACTGATGGTGGGCGGCTATATGCTGCAAAACCTGACCCACCTTGCCCATGTCGGCGTTGACGTCGAGTGCCCTGAAAACACCAATTGGCCTGTAGTCTATGAGCGTGTGGGTGGCTACGAAGGCAGCAAGCTCGAGTCGCATTTTGCAGTCATCCGTTACATGCAGGAGGCAGACGCGGATTACACGATTGTTCATCCCGCCACGGTGTGTGGCCACAGCGAGAGTGGGCACATCCTGGAAGGGCAGCCGCTGGCCGAACTCATTCGAAACCTGGCACAAGGCCGGTTCAAAGCTGTCCCCGGTTCCGCCAGGCACTGGTTGCCAGTCGTCAGCGTCGATTACCTGGTAACGATGATAACCTGCGTGGCGTTCGACCCCTCGATGGCCAACCGGCAGGTCCTGGCGCTCAATGAGGGCACACCGAACCTTCAGCGGATGCTTGCGCAACTGGCAACAACGCTGGAAGTAAAGGCCCCTCGACGCCACGTAGCGATAGGCTTGCTCAAGTGGCTATTGACCATTCCTGGGCTGGCGGCCCGATTCGCGATCAGCACCGAGTCGTTGAACTTTATTCAGACGCAGCGCTTTGACATGAATTACAGCAAGCAATTGGAGCGCAAGTATCAATTAACACATCCAGACCTGGCACGAACACTGGAAAAGACGGTGCGCTACGTCAAGGGTTACTTGCCCAACTGAGCCCACCCATGACAAGGAATGTAATGATGCAATCTCATTTCGGCAAAGGCGTCGTCTTTGCACTCTGCGCCGCGGCATTGAATGCAACCATCGGCGTACTCAGCAAGGTGTTGATGAACAGTGGATTCAGCTCCAGCAGTATCGCCTTGATAAAAACCCTGCTCGGCTGCCTGCTGCTGTCAGTCTTGCTACTGTTCCTCAAGCGGCCCTTGCACGTGGCTAAGTGGCTCCCGGCAGCGGTGTGCGCCTTTCTCGGCATTTTCATGCTGTTCCACTTTGAAACTTCGGCCTATAGCCATTACGCCGCGGCCGGGGTCGTGGTGATCCTGATGGCTAGCGCATCCATTTCTTCGATATTACTGGGACGGATAGTCCTCAACGACCCCATCACCGCCAACGTGACGGTAGGCGCCGGATTGACGATAGCCGGTATTGCGGTCATTTTCGGGGCCGATATGGAGCAGGGCTTTACCCTGCAAGGTGCAGTGCTCGCGTCGATCGCAGGCTGCAGTTATGGGGCATTCTCGGTAGCCATGAAGCGCATGGGTGTGGCTGGGGGGCTGCATTTCACTCGGCAACTTTTGCTTTTCGGCAGCCTTTACCTGCTGATGCCGGCGGCGAGCGATGGGTTCGTCATGGGAGAGCTGTCGCTGCTGGCGGTCATGGCATTGCTCGCTCTGGCGACACTGCCGACCATCCTCGGTTTCTTCTGCACCACCAAGGCCATCGAGTATTTGAAGCCGTCGCAAGTTCAAGCACTGGAACTGACTGAACCGCTGTTTGCCGCGCTGTTGGCGTTCGTGGTCCTCAATGAGGTGCCGCGAGACACTTTGTACCTGGGGGCCGGTTTGATCCTCTTTGGGCTGTGTTTCTCCAATGAGCTGATCCGCTTGGGCAAGAAAGCGCCACAGCCGTCCGGTGTGTAGCAGTTATGGCGCAGGCCTTCACAGCCCGCCGCCGAAGCGATACTGCCAGACCACGCCGGCCACATCGAATTCGCTGCCGGTGCGGGTGTGGGCACCATTGCTGGCAAACAGCTTCACCGAGTTGTTGCGGTTGACCGGCAGGGTGAGGGTGCAGCCATAGCGGGTGTTTTCCTGGAAGTCGTGGTTGCCCACCCCGTCGACCGAGGTGTTGCCGCCAGCGAAATAGGTGCCGTCCAGCGAGGCCCAGACACCATTTTGAAAGGCGTAGATCAGGTGCACCTGGGTCTGGTAGATCGGCCGCTGGGAAAAGCTGCGGTTGCCGAGGTACTGGTTGTTGTCGGTGAAGAAGGTGCCTGCGCCCGACAACTCCAGGGTCACTGCGCCGATGCGCTTGGAGATGCCGATTTCAGGCTTGAACGACCAGCGATTGTTGCCGAGGTTGACCAGCCGGCTGGAGTCGTATTGGCCAAGCGGCGCGGTGATCGCCAGGCTGGTGCCGATGATCACGTCCTGCTGGTAGCTGGGAAACTCCGCCAGCGACAGGGCCGGGGCGCCATACCAGTTGACTGAAAAACGCAATCTCGGGTCGATCAGGCCGCTCACATTGCGCTCCCTGGGTTCGCCGGCGAACAGTGCAGAGCCGCTCAACCTGGCCTCGGGCACGACGACATCGAACTTGGCGGAACGGCCCCAGACATCCAGTGACCTGGCATAGGCAAACACCACCGTTTCGATGTCGAGCTTGGCATCTTCCAGCGGCACCGAGGGGTTGGCGGTCACGTTGCCCCGCAGGTCGCTGTAGCCCAGCAGCAGGAAGTTGATGCCGACTGGCGTATTGGCGTAGGCCCTGGGCTCGAGATCCTCGGCGTTGGCGCCCTGGGCGGCCAGCAGCAGCGGCGCCAGGCTCAACGGAGCCAGCCTGACCACGCAGGGTCTGTGTTTCGACGCCATTCGCTCGCTTCCTGTCAGGGTGCCCGGGTGCTATGTACTGTTGTAGTTGATCCGGCAGCGGACGTCGCCCCGTGTATCAGTGGATACCTTGGTCTTCCAGTACTTTGCGCAACGCATGCACGCCGACCGCGACGATCAGCCCGGTCATGACGATGCCCGCCATTCCGATCAGCATGGCCAGGCAGCGTGCCAGGCCAAGCTTGGGCACCAGGTCGCCATAGCCAATGGTCAAGCCTGTCACGAAGGAAAAGTACAGGCCATCGCCCACCGGCCAGCCTTCCAGCTCGCCGACGACCAGCCCGAGCAGGGCCATGAACACCAGCAGCACCGACACGATCGGCCAGACCACCAGCAGCCCGCGCCAGAATTCACCGATGAAGTCACGCCGCAACGGTTTCATGGCTCGCATGGGACACTCCTTGAAAGAAGCAAACGACGGATTTGTTCACCCTCACACCTGGCTGCATTGCCAATCACCAGCCATCATCATCTAGCAGAATCTAGCTGTACTGGCCGTATTGCGGGTGTGCTGTACCTGGCTGGCCGACGCTTTTGCAGTGCAATCCCCCTTTGGCATCGACGCTTGGCGCGGAGGTCATCATCGTGCGCGATCCTGCAAAAAAAATGGGCCTGGTCGGGCTCACCACGTTGGTCACGGTGAACATGATGGGCTCCGGCATCATCATGCTGCCGGCAAGTATGGCGCAGATCGGCGCCGTCTCGCTGTTGTCCTGGGTGATCACGGCTGTGGGCTCGATGGCCATCGCCTATTGCTTCGCCCAGTGCGGCATCTACTGCACGCGCTCAGGCGGCATGTCGGCCTACAGTGAAGAGGCGCACGGCAAATCCGCGTTCTTCCTCTGTTCCTACCTTTATTTTCTGTCACTGATGATCGGCAACGTTGCCATCGGCATTTCTGCCGTGGGTTACCTCACGCCCTTCATCCCCTGGCTCGGCAGCGGTGCGCTGCCGCTGCTGGTCGGGGCGGTGGCGCTGATCTGGTTCACGACCCTGGCCAATCTGGGGGGCGCCGACATCACCGGGCGCCTGGGGGCGATCAGTGTCTGGGGCGTGATCGTGCCGGTGGCGGGCCTGAGCCTGATCGGCTGGTTCTGGTTCAGCCCTGCAACCTTCCATGAGGCCTGGAACCCCGGGCAGGTGCCGGTCGGCCAGGCGATCACCAACAGCATTCCGCTGACTTTGTGGGCGTTCCTGGGCATGGAGTCGGCTGCGCAGAACTCCGACGCGGTGGAGAACCCCAAGCGCAATGTGCCGCTGGCCTGCCTGTTCGGCACGCTGGGCGCGGCGGTGGTGTACATCCTTTCGACCAGCGTCATCCAGGGCATCGTGCCCAACCCCGACCTGGCCAACGCCAGTGCGCCGTTCGCCCTGGCTTACGCACGGATGTTCGATGACACCGTTGGCAACGTGATCATGGGCCTGGCGGTGATCGCCTGCGTCGGCTCTTTGCTGGGCTGGCAGTTCACCCTGGCAGAGACCGCCAAGGTCACGGCCGGGCAGGGGCTGTTCCCGAAACTGTTCACCCGCACCACGGCCCGGGGCGTGCCCCTGGCCGGGATGCTGACCTGTGCGGTGATGCAGAGCCTGATTGCCCTGTCGACCTTGTCACCCAACGCCAGCGCCCAGTTCGGCAGGCTGGTCAACCTGGCGGCGGTCACCAACATCATTCCCTACATCACCTCGCTGACCGGCTTGCTGGTGATCATGTACAAGGCCCAGGTGGACATCGCCATTTTCCGCCGCAACAGCGCCATCATGCTGGTCGCCGTGTGCTATTGCCTCTATGCGCTTTACGCCTCGGGGCTGGAGGCGGTATTTGGAGCGGCACTGATCATGGCGTTGGGTTACCTGTTGTTCGGCTTCATCGCCAAGCGATTCATCAAGGGACTGGACATGATCGGAGGCGCGCCATGAGCAGCAGAGCGAAGCTGGCCAGCCTGTGCCTTGCCAGCCTGATTGGCTGGGCGACACCCTATGCTACGGTTGCTGCAGCGGATGTCATGGGCCGGATACGTGACAGCCAGGTGCTGACGCTGGGGTACATGGACGGTTTTGCGCCGTTTTCCTCGGGCAATGAACAGGCCCCGCAAGGTTACGCGGTCGAATTATGCCGGGCAGTTGCCGAACGGCTGCGCCAGACGCCCGGTTTTGCCGGGCTGCAGGTGCGCTGGCGGGCGCTGCCGGAGCAGGAGGTTGCGCGCTCGTTGAGCGAGGGGCAGGTCGATCTGTTCTGCACGCCTGCGGTGGAAACCCTCGCCAGGCGCAAAACCCTGGACTTCTCCATACCGGTGTTCACCTCCGGCCTGGCCGCCATGGTCAGGCGCGATGCACCCGCGACCTTGCTCGGGCCGCTCAACGGCCGTGCCGGTGATAGCGGCCCACGCTGGCGCGCGACGATCAATGCGGGCCTGAGCAAACACAGCTTTGCCGTGCTGCAAGGCACGGTGAGCAGCGATTGGGCCCGGCAACGGATTCGCCAGCTTGGTTTGCAATCCACCTTGCAGGAGGTGCCCACCTATCAGGAAGGGGTGCGCCGAGTGGCAGCGCGCGAGGTTGATGCCTTCCTCGGCGACCGCATGGTCCTGTTGGCCTACCAGGCCGGGCAGGCCGAACGTGAGCAGCTGTGGGTGCCGGACCGTCTGTTTGACATGCACCAGGTAGCGCTGGCGATGGCCCGGGGCGATGAGGATTTTCGGCTGCTGGTGGACAGCGCCTTGAGTCAGGCGCTTGCAGGGCCGCGCGGCGAGGAGCTGTACACGCGTTACCTGGGGCCACAGTCGGCGCAGGACCGTTTGCTGCAGGGCCTGTACTCGCTGCCTGATTAACCGGGCCGGCCTTTGATCATCCCCTCGCCGCGAACCGCAAGGCCAGCGGCAGCGCCAGTGCCCAGACGGGCGCCAGGATCAGCGCGGTATCCAGGCGCCCCAGAGGCAAGTCGATACCGGCCAGCCGGGCGCCGGCCAGATAGGCCAATGGGCCACCGAGCAGGCCCAGCAGCACCGCGAGCCATGCGGGCTGGCCGAGCCCTGCCAGGCTGTGGCGCATGCCACTGGCCAACACCAGCCACAGCAGGGCCAGCCACGCAGGCAGCGGCCACTGGCCGAAGCTGAATACGCCGAGCATGCCCAGTGTGCTGTCCAGCAGGCAGCCAGCCACCGCTACCCACAGCAGCACGCGCAGCTCACCGCCTGGGCTCAGCCACACGTGCAGCAGCAGGCCGAACACTACTATCAGCAACAGCCAAGGCCTGTGCGCCCCCAGTACACACAGCCACCAGCCAGCCTGCAGCCACAGCGCATTGCCGAGCAGCCAGCCACGGCGCACCATGTTCAGGCACCCGGTAGTGGCGCCCGGCGCGCCTGGGGCCCGGCCCACAGCATCTGGGCCACGCCGATGGTCCGTTCCTCGAAGCCGCCCTGGCAATAGCACAGGTAGAACTCCCACAGGCGCTGGAAGGCGTCGTCGTAACCGAGCCTGGCCAACTCGGTGCGCGAATGGCGCAGGTTGTCGCGCCAATGGCGCAGGGTGCGCGCATAGTCCTGGCCGAAATCCTCAAGGTGCACCAGGTTCAGCGCCGTCTGGCGGCTGGCGGTGTCGAGCAGGACGCTCAGCGAGGGCAGGGCGCCGCCAGGGAAGATATAGCGCTGGATGAAGTCCACCGAGCGCCGGGCCTGGGCGTAGCGCTGGTCGCGGATGGTGATGGCCTGCAGCAGCATCAGGCCGTCGTCCTTGAGCAGCGCGGCACATTGGCGAAAGTAGGTGGGCAGGTAGCGGTGGCCGACGGCCTCGATCATCTCGATGGACACCAGCTTGTCGAAGCGCCCGCGCAGGTCGCGGTAGTCCTCGTGCAGCACGGTGACGTGCTGCTCCAGGCCCAGCGCCTTGACCCGCTGCAAGGTGTGCGCGTGCTGCGCGGCGGAAAGGGTGGTGGTGGTGACCCGGCAGCCATGCTGCAAGGCCGCGTAGATGGCCAGGCTGCCCCAGCCGCTGCCGATTTCCAGCAGGTGTTCGCCGGGCTTGAGTTCGAGCTTCTGGCAGATCTGCCGGAGCTTGTTCGACTGCGCCTGTTCCAGGCTTTGCTCGGCGCTGTCGAACTGAGCGGCGGAATACATCATGGTCGGATCGAGCAGCCGTTCGAACAGGGCATTGCCCAGGTCATAGTGGGCCAGGATGTTGCGCCGTGCGCCGCGCCGGCTGTTGCGGTTGAGGTGGTGCAGCAGGCGCAGGGCCGGGCGCGCCAGGCGGGCCAGGCCGCCCTCCATGGCGTCCAGCACGTCGAGGTTGGCGACGAACAGCCGGGTCACTGCGGCCAGGTCCGGGCTGCGCCAGTAGCCGTGGATATAGCCTTCGCCGGCGCCGATCGAGCCATTGCCGGCCACCAGGCCCCAGGCGGCGTCGTCCACAATCTCCACTTCCGCGTAGAGCGGGCTGGCGACGTCGCCGAAGCTCCATTGCCGGCCTTGGCTGATCAGGCGCAGATGGCCACGGCTCAGCTGATGCAGCTGCGCCAGTACCGCACGCCTGGCCAGCCCGCCGAACAGCGGCGTGATTCCGGCTGATTTGCTAACGCTCAAGGTCGGTTCGGACATGGTCGGGTTCCTCGCGGATGGCTTGGCCAAGCGACAGGTCGTGCTGGCTGGCAGAGTGGTCGTAGACGGGGGAGCGTTTGAGCAGCAGGCGCAGGGCTTGCCAGTAGATGCCGGTGACGGTGCGCAGGCTCATCCAGGGAAAGGCCAGGATGTGCCGATGCAGGCTGGCGCGGTCCAGCGGCTGGCGCTGCACGGCAAGGTCTGCGGCGAATACCAGGTGCCCGGCGCGCCAGTTTTCCATGTGCACGCGCACGCGTTGTGCATCGACCGCGAAGCGCAGCCGGTAGTCCATGTCCATGGGCATGAACGGCGAAACGTGGAAGGCCTTGGCCACGGTAAAGGGCCGGTCCAGGTCGCCTTGCACCGGCAGCACGTAGTGATAGCGCTCGCGCCAGGGGGTGTTGCGCACCTCCAGCAGCACGGCCGCGACCTGACCTTGGCGGTCGTGGCAGAAGTAGACACTCACCGGGTTGAACGACAGCCCCCAGCAGCGCGGTTGCGTCAGCAGGTGCACCGCGCCTTCGGGCACCTGCCCGGTAGCCTGGCCAACCAGCAGGCGCGCGGCCTCGATCAACGGCATGCCCTGGCGGGTCAACGCCGGCAGGTAGTCGGTTTCGCGCCAGCACAACGGTGCCAGGCGCGAGCGCCCGAGCCAGCGCGACAGGCCTGGCAGGCGCGGCAACTCGTCGAGGTCCAGATAGAACAGGCCGATGCGATAGCGGAACGCGTGGGGCGCAGGGCTCAGGCGCCGGTGGCTGAGCCAGCCGTGACACAGGCTGCTGTTCACAGCTGCTCTCCAAAGTGCCTGGCGACATTCAGTGCACTGAGCACGCCGTCTTCGTGAAAGCCGTTGGCCCAGTAGGCACCACAGTAGTAACTGTGCAGCGGGCCCTGCAGTTCGCCCTGCCGGGCCTGGGCGGCCACGGCGGCGAGGCTGTACTGGGGATGGGCATACTCGAAGCGGGCGAGGATCTGTGCCGGGTCCACCAGCGCCGTCTGGTTGAGGCTGACGCAGAAGGTGGCCGGCGCCTCGATGCCCTGCAGGATGTTCATGTTGTAGGTGAGCGCAGCGGGGGCCTGCTCGCTGCCAGCCAGGCGGTAGTTCCAGCTGGCCCAGGCCCTGCGCCGGCGGGGCAGCAGGCGGGTGTCGGTGTGCAGCACCACGTCGTTGCTGGCGTAGCGGATGGCGCCGAGGATCGCCTGCTCCTGTTCGCTGGGACCATCCAGCAGCGCCAGGGCCTGGTCGCTGTGGCAGGCGAAGACCACCTTGTCGAAGCGTTCGCTGCCAGCGGCCCAGGCCACGCTTACGCCCTGATCGTCGCGGCTCACCCGTTGCACCGGGCAGTTCAGGCGAATGTGCTCGGCAAAGGGCTGGCACAGCGGCGCTAGGTAGCTGCGTGAACCGCCCGCGATCACCCGCCATTGCGGGCGCTGGTTGACCGACAGCAGGCCGTGGTTACGGCAGAAGCGCACGAAGAACTGCAGCGGGAAATGCAGCATGTCGGCCCGCGACATCGACCAGATGGCCGAGCCCATGGGTACGATGTAGTGGTCGATGAAGCGCTGGCCGTAGCGGTTATCACGCAAGTAGTTGCCCAAGGTGGTCTGGCCGTCGATACGCTGCTGGTCCAGGTCGGCCAGGGCCTGGCGGTTGAAACGCAGCACATCGCGCAGCATGCCCCAGAAGCCTGGCGACAGCAGGTTGCGCCGCTGGGCGAACAGGCTGCGCAGGTCGTGCCCGTTGTACTCGAAGCCTGTGCGCGGGTCGTGCACCGAAAAGCTCATCTCGGTCACCCGCGAGGCGACGCCCAGGTGCTCCAGCAGGCGGATGAAATGCGGATAGGTCCAGTCATTGAAGACGATGAAACCGGTGTCCACCGCATGGTGCTGGCCGCGCCAATGCACATCGACGGTATGCGTGTGTCCGCCGACCCGGTCTGCCGCTTCGAATACCGTGACGGCGTGCTGGCGTGACAGCAGGTGGGCGCATGTAAGGCCGGCGATGCCGCTACCGATGATGGCGATGCGCATGGCTCAGCCCTGGGGTTGACGCGCCAGGCGCTGGCCCAGCTTCAGGCGCCAGCGTGCCGGCAGTGCGCCGAGCAGGCGCAGCAACAGGGTGAAAGTGGCGGGGAACGTGATCTCCAGTGGGCGACGGGGCAGTCGTGCCAGAATGTGCCCGGCGGCGCGCTCGGCGCTCCACAGCTGGGGCATGGGGAAGTCGTTGCGGCGGGTCAGGGGGGTATCGACGAAGCCGGGGTTGACCAGGGTGACATCAATGTTCTCGTGGGCCAGGTCCAGGCGCAGGGATTCGACCAGGTAGCGCAGCGCGGCCTTTGACGCGCCATAGGCACCGGCCCGCGGCAGGGCAAACCAGCTGACCGAGCTGCCCACCACCACCAGGTGCGGGTGCTGGCTGCGGCGCAGCAAGGGCAAGGCCGCAGCCAGGCAGTGGCTGGTGCCGAGCAGGTTGGTGCGGATCACCCGCTCGACCAGCGCCGGGTCGAACTGTCCGGGCTCCAGGTATTCGCAGGTGCCGGCATTGAGGATTACCAGGTCCAGCGAGCCCCAGGCTTGCTCGATCTGCGTGGCGATCAAGGCGACCTGCTCAGGCTGGTCGACATCGCCGACAGCCAACAGGACCTGGCCCGGAAAGTGTGCGGCGAAGTTTGCCAGGCTTTCTGCCCGACGCGCCCCTAACGCTACCTGGTGGCCTTGCTCCAGCAAGCGCTGCGCCAGTGCCGCGCCGATGCCGCTGCTGGCACCGGTCAGCCAGCAGCGGCTCATGCCAGCCTGCCCTTGAGCCAGCGCACCGCGCCGCCCAAAACCGGCACATGCTCATACAGCAAGGCGCCGGCGTCGAAGTAGTCCTGGTGAAAGTGCACCCGTGCGCGCCAACGCAAATGGCTGCAGCCCTGCAGGCTGATCGGCTGGCCGCCAGCCAGGCGCGGGTGGCGATAGTGCAAGGTCCAGCGGATGTAGCCGTGGCCCGGCTGTGGCTCGTCCAGGCCCTCGAAGGTGTAACGGACCTCGGTAACGTTGCCATACAGCTGGGCGAAATAGGCGCGCAAGGCCGTCAGCCCACTGATGTGATGGAGCGGGTCGCGAAAGGTGACATCCTCGCTGTACAAGTCGCCCAGCATCTGGAGGTTGTCTGAACCCAGCGCGGCAAAGCGCTCGGTGAAATGTTGCAGGTAGTTGGACATGCACAATACCTGTACAAAATGAAATAACTGTACAAGGTATAGTGCAGGTGCCCGGATAAATCTATACAGAAGAATATTTTTGTACAATTTTATCGCGCACCCTGTGCGCGGCCTTCAGCCATACGGTGGCGCTGGCAGCTCGGCCAGGAGCCGTTTCAGGCCATCGCTCCACTGCCGGCGAATCTGCTGGTAATAGGCGTCGTCGCTGGTGATGCGTTGGCGCGAGTGGGTTTCCAGGCTGCCCTTACGGTACACCAGCAGGTCCAGCGGCAGGCCCACCGACAGGTTGCTGCGTATGGTCGAGTCGAACGAGATCAGGCCGCAGCGTAACGCTTCATCAAGGGGGGTATGAAAGCTCAGGTTGCGGTCGAGAATCGGCCGGCCGTACTTGCTTTCGCCCAGTTGCAGGAACGGCGTGTCTGCGGTGGCCTGGAAGAAGTTGCCCTGCGCGTAGACGTTGTAGATGCCCATGGGCGCGCCGGCAATCTGGCCGCCAACGATGAATGAACTGCTCAGGTCGATGCCGGCGGTCAGCTTGCTGCGGTCGCGGCTGACTACCTCGCGCAGGGTGTCGGCGACCAGCACCGTGGCGTCGTAAAGCGTGGCCACGTTCAGCAGGTGCGGGCCGCTGCCCTGGGTACGTTGCCTGAGCAGGTTCACCACCGACTGCGAGGTGGCCAGGTTGCCGGCGGTCTGCAGCACGATCAGGCGCTCGCCCGGTACGCTGAACACGAACAATTTGGCAAAGGTCGAGATCTGGTCGATGCCGGCATTGGTGCGTGAGTCGCTGATGAAGACGAGGCCGTCCGCCAGGTGCATGGCGACACAGTAGGTCATGCGGTTTCCCTTGTTTTTCTAGAAGCGGGTGCAGCGCCAGTCACTGGCGGTGCACGTGGACGCTGGCCTGCATCGATTCGGCGCCGCCACCCCGGCGCACGCCCCTGACCGGGCAGGCGTCGAGGTAGTCCAGGCCCACGGCGAGCTTCAGGTGACGCTCTGGCCGGGTCAGGCGGTTGGTGATGTCGAAGCTGTACCAGGCGTCATCGACCCAGGCTTCGGCCCAGGCGTGGCTGGCCAGGTGCTGCTCGTCCTCGGTGCACAGGTAACCGGAGACGTAGCGCGCCGGGATACCCAGGCTGCGTGCGCAGGCGAGAAAGGCGTGGGTGTGGTCCTGGCAGACGCCGGCAGCGCCGCTGAACGCCTCGATGGCGGTGGTGCCGACGGAGGTGGCGCCCGGGCGGTACGGCATGTGCTCGGCCAGGCCGTGCATCAACCCGATCAGCGCCGCTCGCTCGCGGTGTTCGCCGCAGTGCTGGCGGGCGAAGGCCTTGAGGGTGTCGTCGGCCTGGGTCAGGTGGCTGCCGCGCAGGAAGGGCAGCGGTGACTGGCTTTCGTGCTCCAGTTCGCGGTCCGGGTCGATCTCCACCTGGCCGCTGGCGGTCAGCACCAGGTGACCATGGGGTTTGTCCAGGGTCAGTACATGCAGGATGTTGCCATAGGGGTCGATCTGGCCTTTCACCTTGCAGGGCAGGTCCAGCTGCCATTGATCGATGCGCTGGCGCTCGCTGCTGCGCGGCGTCAGGCGCAGGAACTGGATGCTGTTGCAGACGTCGCTGGCGTAGCTGTAGGTGGTGTCGTGGCGAATGGACAGTTTCATACGACCTCCAGGTAGGAGTGATGGACCGCCTGGCCCAATTGGTTGATACGCCCGATGAAGTCGGTCAGCCACGGGTGCAGGCCCGCTTCGAGGATTTCGTCGATTGCGGTGTAGCGCAGGCGCGCATTGAGTTCGGCGGCCATGCGCTGGGCGGCGCGCCCGGTGCTGCCCGGCAGGCTGGCGAGGATCTGGTCGAGTTCCTCGATGCAGGCATGCAGCGAGCGCGGCACGTCCACCCGCAGCAACAGCAGCTCGGACACCGGCCGGGCGCTGGGCGCGGCGCGATAGAGTTCGTTGAAGGCCTCGTACGAGGTCAGCGCACGCAGCAAGGCGCTCCACTGGTAATAGCCGCGGGCAGAGTCGTCGCTGACCTCTTCAGAGGCCTCGCCAAACATTTCGTAGCGCGCATCGAGCAGGCGCAGGGTGTTGTCCGCCCGCTCCAGGAAGGTCCCCAGGCGAATGAAGCTGTAGGCGTCGTTACGCATGATGGTGCCCGAAGTCGCCCCGCGGAACAGGTGCGAGCGCTCCTTGACCCAGTCGCAGAACTGGCTGATGCCATAGCGCCCCAGGCCGTTGCTGGCGATGTTGCGCATCTCCAGCCAGGCCGCGTTGATGTTTTCCCACATGTCGGCGGTGATGCGGCCACGCACTGCATGGGCATTGGTCCTGGCCGCCTGCAGGCAGCAATAGATGCTGCTGGGGTTGGTCGCGTCGAGGGCGAAGAAGTGCAGCATGCGCTCGCTGTCGAGCTCGTTGTGCCGGCGGCGGTAGTCGTCCAGCATGCCGGCGGCCAGCAGCGACATGGCCAGCTCGGCATGGCCGTCGCCGCGCCCGGCCTGGGGCATCAGTGACAACGAATAACTGACTTCGAGCATGCGCGCGAGGTTCTCTGCGCGCTCCAGGTAACGGGACATCCAGTACAGGTCGGAAGCGGTTCTCGAAAGCATGGTTCAGTCCTCCACCACCCAGGTGTCCTTGGTACCGCCGCCCTGCGACGAGTTGACCACCAGCGAGCCTTCCTGCAGCGCCACGCGGGTCAGGCCACCAGGCACCAGGCGGGTTTCACTGCCCGACAGCACAAACGGGCGCAGGTCGATGTGGCGCGGGGCGATGCCGCTGTCGACGAAGGTCGGGCAGGTGGACAGGCACAGCGTGGGTTGGGCGATGTAGGCGTGCGGGCGGGCCTTGATGCGGGCGCGGAAGTCCTCGATCTGGGCACGGGTCGACGCCGGGCCGACCAACATGCCGTAGCCACCGGAGCCTTGGGTTTCCTTGACCACCAGCTCGGGCAGGTGCGCCAGGACATGGGACAGGTCCGCAGGCCGGCGGCATTGCCAGGTGGGCACGTTGTTGAGGATCGGCTCTTCGCTCAGGTAGAAGCGGATCATGTCGTCGACGTAGGGGTAGATCGACTTGTCGTCGGCCACGCCGGTGCCCACCGCGTTGGCCAGTACCACGTTGCCGGCGCGGTACACCGAGGTCAGCCCAGGCACGCCCAGCATCGAGTCCGGGTTGAACGTCAGCGGGTCGAGGTAGTCGTCGTCCAGGCGGCGGTAGATCACGTCCACCTGTTGCGGGCCGGCGGTGGTGCGCATGTAGACATGCTCGTCACGGATGAACAGGTCGGCACCCTCGACCAGTTCGATGCCCATTTCCCGCGCCAGGAAGGCATGCTCGAAGTAGGCGCTGTTGAAGCGGCCCGGGGTGAGCAGCACGGCGGTGGGGTTGTCCAGCGGGCTGGCGCTCTTGAGCGTGTCCAGCAGCAGGTTGGGGTAGTGGTCGATGGGGGCGATACGCTGGGCGGCGAACAGTTCGGGGAACAGCCGCATCATCATCTTGCGGTCTTCGAGCATGTAACTGACCCCGCTGGGGGTGCGCAGGTTGTCTTCCAGCACGAAGTAGCTGCCATCCCCATCGCGCACCAGATCGACGCCGGCGATATGGGCATACAGCCCACGGTGCAGGTCCAGGCCCTGCATGGCGATCTGGTAGCCTTCGTTGGCCAGCACCTGCTCCGGCGGGATGATGCCGGCCTTGAGGATGCGCTGGTCGTGGTAGATGTCCTGGAGGAACAGGTTCAACGCCTGCACCCGCTGGATACAACCGCGCTCGACCATGCGCCATTCGCTGGCGCGGATGCTGCGCGGGATGATGTCGAAGGGGATCAGGCGCTCGGTATCCTGCTTGTCGCCGTACAGGGTGAAGGTGATGCCGGCGCGATGAAACAGCAGGTCGGCTTCGCGCCGGCGTTGTTCCAGCAGCTCCAGCGGGGTGTTGGCCAACCAGCGGGCAAACTCCTGATAATGCGGGCGGCAACTGCCGTTCGCTTCGTACATTTCATTGAAAAAAGCCCGGGACATAGCCACTCCTTGCTACCGTTGCTGGCAGTGCGTTTTGCGTGCAAAAGGCCATTGCAATGAAGGTGCCGAAACTACGGCGCAGCGTTCGAGTGAGCGTGAGTGAGCGCTAAGGCATTGAAACAATGTGGTTTTGTTGCGCAATCAAAGGGCGGCGTGGGGCGCAGTGGTGACTGCCTGACACCGGGGCTGCCGCCCGGCGTGCATCAAAAGGGCGCGTCATGCATCGCGCTGCAGGTTTTGCCCCGAGTTGGTGCTTGCGTTGTGATTGGCTTACTCCTGATAGATCTTGGTCAGCAACCGTAGCAACTGCCCCCGTTCCTCATCATCCAGCGCTGACGTGGCGTCGCGGTCGCTGTCGCTGGCGATCTGCTTCAGTTCCTTGAGTAGCGCTTCCCCGGCCTTGCTCAGGTAGATGCCGTACGAACGCTTGTCCGGCTTGCAGCGCACCCGCACCGCCAGTGCCCGCTCTTCCAGCTTGTTGAGCATGGGCACCACCTGCGGCGGCTCGATTGCCAGCGCCCGCGCCAGGTCGGCCTGCATCAGCCCCGGGTTCTGCTCGATGATCGCCAATGCCGAGAACTGCGCTGGGCGCAGGTCGTAGGCCGAGAGCCGGCCAATCAGGTTCTGAAACAGCTTCAGTTGCGCACGGCGCAACGCGTAACCGATCAAGTCCTCAAGTACCACTTCCCCGGCAGCGGGGAGCAGGGGGGCGGTGTCGGCAGTTCGGGCAGACCTGGCCATCAGGGGCATGCTCCTCGGTTATTGATAAGAAAGTTACCCAGTTTGCCTGCCCCCGCACGATCAGGCTAGGGGCGCGCCAGTAAAAAAGCTGCTCGATACACACGCAGATAAAGATAACTTTCATAACGATTAATTGACATAACTAATTTGCTCGATTAGCGTAAGCCCATCACCTCGAACAACAAGAGTGCAGAACCATGAGCAAATACGAAGGCCGCTGGACCACCGTCAAGGTCGAACTGGAATCGGGCATCGCCTGGGTCACCCTCAACCGGCCGGAAAAGCGCAACGCCATGAGCCCGACCCTGAACCGGGAGATGGTCGATGTGCTGGAAACCCTGGAGCAGGACGCCGACGCAGGCGTGCTGGTACTGACGGGTGCTGGCGAATCCTGGACCGCAGGCATGGACCTCAAGGAGTACTTCCGCGAGGTGGACGCCGGCCCGGAAATCCTCCAGGAGAAAATCCGCCGCGAAGCCTCGCAATGGCAATGGAAGCTGCTGCGCCTGTACGCCAAACCGACCATCGCCATGGTCAACGGCTGGTGCTTCGGCGGCGGCTTCAGCCCGCTGGTGGCGTGCGACCTGGCCATTTGCGCCAACGAGGCCACTTTCGGCCTGTCGGAAATCAACTGGGGCATCCCGCCAGGCAACCTGGTCAGCAAGGCCATGGCCGATACCGTTGGCCATCGCCAGTCGCTGTACTACATCATGACCGGCAAGACCTTCGACGGCCGCAAGGCAGCGGAAATGGGCCTGGTCAACGACAGCGTGCCGCTGGCCGAGCTGCGTGAAACCACCCGTGAGCTGGCGCTGAACCTGCTGGAAAAGAACCCGGTGGTCCTGCGCGCCGCGAAGAACGGCTTCAAGCGTTGCCGCGAACTGACCTGGGAGCAGAACGAAGACTACCTCTACGCCAAGCTCGACCAGTCGCGCCTGCTGGATACCAGCGGTGGTCGCGAGCAGGGCATGAAGCAGTTCCTCGACGACAAGAGCATCAAGCCCGGTCTGCAAGCCTACAAGCGCTGAATCCAGCGGCGGGCATTGGCCTCATCGGCCACTGCCCGTGGGTATTTCTCTATAACGACAACAAGAGGAATGAGCATGTTGCAGGTGCCTTTGCTGATTGGCGGGCAGTCACGTCCTGCCCGTGATGGACGAACCTTCGAACGCCGCAACCCGGTGACGGGTGAGGTGGTGTCGCAAGCTGCCACCGCCACCCTGGCCGATGCCGATGCGGCGGTGGCTGCGGCCCACGCGGCATTCCCGGCCTGGGCGGCATTGGCCCCCGGTGAGCGGCGTAGCCGCTTGCTCGCCGGCGCCGACCTGCTGCAGGCACGGGCTGCCGAATTCATCGCCGCTGCCGGTGAAACCGGGGCCATGGCCAACTGGTACGGCTTCAACGTCAAGCTGGCTGCCAACATGCTGCGCGAAGCCGCCGCCATGACCACGCAGATCACCGGCGAGGTGATTCCCTCGGATGTGCCTGGCAGCTTTGCCATGGCCTTGCGCGCGCCCTGTGGCGTGGTGCTGGGCATCGCCCCGTGGAACGCCCCGGTAATCCTCGCCACCCGCGCCATCGCCATGCCGCTGGCTTGTGGCAACACGGTGGTGCTCAAGGCTTCGGAGCTGAGCCCGGCGGTGCACCGGTTGATCGGCCAGGTGCTGCAAGACGCCGGCCTTGGCGATGGCGTGGTCAATGTCATCAGCAATGCGCCGGAGGACGCCCCGGCCATCGTCGAGCGCTTGATCGCCAACCCCGCCGTGCGTCGCGTCAACTTCACCGGTTCCACCCATGTCGGGCGCATCGTCGGCGAATTGGCCGCCCGCCACCTCAAGCCAGCCCTGCTCGAACTGGGTGGCAAGGCGCCGCTGCTGGTGCTCGATGATGCCGACCTGGACGTCACGGTCGAAGCGGCGGCCTTTGGCGCCTACTTCAACCAAGGGCAGATCTGCATGTCTACCGAACGCCTGGTGGTGGACAGCCGCATCGCCGACGCCTTCGTCGACAAGCTGGCGGTGAAGGTCGCCGGGCTGCGCGCGGGTGACCCGCAAGCCAGCACCTCGGTGCTCGGTTCGCTGGTCAGTGCCGAGGCCGGCGAGCGCATCAAGGCGCTGATCGACGACGCCGTGGCCAAGGGCGCGCGCCTGGTGTGTGGTGGCCAACTCGATGGCAGCATCCTGCAACCGACCTTGCTCGATAACGTCGATGCCAGCATGCGCCTGTACCGCGAGGAGTCCTTCGGGCCGGTGGCGGTGGTGCTGCGTGCCGAGGGCGACGAGGCCCTGCTGGCGTTGGCCAACGACTCGGAGTTCGGCCTGTCGTCGGCGATCTTCAGCCGCGACACCAGTCGCGCCCTGGCCCTGGCACAACGGGTGGAGTCGGGTATCTGCCATATCAACGGCCCGACCGTGCACGACGAAGCGCAGATGCCGTTCGGCGGGGTCAAGTCCAGCGGCTACGGCAGCTTCGGCAGCCGCACCGCGATCGACCAGTTCACCCAGCTGCGTTGGGTCACCCTGCAGCAAGGCCCGCGGCATTACCCGATCTAGCCTTTGCAACCCCAGGCAACGCGCTACAAGACCGCCGCCTGCAACGTCAGGCGGCGGCAGGATGTACAACAAGAACAAGGAGCAACCTGCGTGAATACCGAAGCCCGCTCACGGTCAATCGACCCTGGCCAAGTCCCGCGCTACCGGCAGGTGGCCATCGGGCATCCCCAAGTGCAGGTCAGCCACGTTGATGGCGTGCTGCGCATGCAGCCCGTCGAACCCTTGGCACCGCTACCGGCGCGCCTACTCGACCGCCTGCTGCACTGGGCCAGCGTGCGCCCCGACAGCACGTTCATCGCGGCGCGGCAGGCGGACGGTGCCTGGCGTACGATCAGCTACGCGCAGATGCTCGCCGATGTGCGCACCATCGCCGCCAACCTGCTGGGCTTTGGCCTCAGCGCCGAGCGGCCATTGGCACTGTTTTCCGGGAATGATATCGAGCACCTGCAGATAGCCCTCGGCGCCATGTATGCCGGCATTCCCTATTGCCCGGTATCGCCAGCCTACGCGCTGCTGTCGCAGGACTTCGCCAAGCTACGCCATGTGTGCGAAGTGCTGACCCCAGGGCTGGTGTTTGCCACCGACGCCCAACCGTTCCAGCGGGCCTTCGATGCCGTGCTGGACGCTTCGGTCGCAGTGATCAGCGTGCGCGGCCAGGCTGCGGGCCGTCGTCACCTGGGCTTCGACACCCTGCTGCAAGCTGGCGACCTGGCTGCGGCCGATGCGGCATTCGCCGCAACCGGGCCGGACACCATCGCCAAGTTCCTCTTCACCTCGGGTTCGACCAAGTTGCCCAAGGCGGTGATCACCACCCAGCGCATGCTCTGCGCCAACCAGCAGATGCTGTTGCAGACCTTCCCGGTATTCGCCGAGGAGCCGCCGGTGCTGGTGGACTGGCTGCCCTGGAATCACACCTTTGGTGGCAGCCACAACCTCGGCATCGTGCTGTACAACGGCGGCAGCTTCTATCTGGACACCGGCAAGCCGACTCCGCAAGGCTTCGCCGAGACCCTGCGCAACCTGCGCGAGATTTCCCCCACGGCTTACCTCACCGTGCCCAAGGGCTGGGAAGAGCTGGTCAAGGCACTGGAGCAGGACGCTACGCTGCGCGAGGTGTTCTTCGCCCGCATCAAGCTGTTCTTCTTCGCCGCTGCGGGCCTGTCGCAGAGTGTCTGGGACCGCCTCGACCGGATTGCCGAGCAGCATTGTGGCGAGCGCATCCGCATGATGGCCGGCCTGGGCATGACCGAAGCCTCACCCTCATGCACCTTCACCACCGGGCCACTGTCGATGGCCGGCTATGTCGGGCTGCCGGCGCCGGGCTGCGAGGTGAAACTGGTGCCGCAGGCCGGCAAGCTGGAGGCGCGTTTCCGTGGCCCGCACATCATGCCGGGCTACTGGCGCTCGCCGCAGCAGACGGCAGAGGCCTTCGATGAGGAGGGCTTCTACTGTTCGGGCGACGCCCTGAAGCTTGCCGTTGCCGAGCAACCCGAGCATGGCCTGATGTTCGATGGCCGCATCGCCGAGGACTTCAAGCTGTCTTCAGGGGTGTTCGTCAGTGTCGGCCCGCTGCGCAACCGTGCGGTGCTGGAGGGCTCGCCCTATGTGCAGGATATCGTGGTGACCGCGCCGGACCGTGAATGCCTGGGGGTGCTGGTATTTGCGCGGTTACCCGAGTGCCGGCAGCTGGCCGGGTTGCCCGTGGCTGCCAGCGATGCCGAGGTACTGGCCAGCGATGCCGTGCGCCACTGGTTCGCCGGCTGGCTGGAGCGCTTGAACCGCGATGCCCAGGGCAACGCCAGCCGCGTCGAGTGGCTAGCGCTGCTCGTAGAGCCGCCATCGATCGATGCTGGCGAGATCACCGACAAGGGCTCGATCAACCAGCGTGCGGTGCTGCAACGGCGCGCTGCACAGGTCGAGGCGCTGTACCGCGGCGAAGACCCGAGCGCATTGCGCGCACAGGTGCTGCCATGAGCCGCAGCGGGCTGTGCACGGCGTTCGAGGATGCCGCCATCGTCGCGATGGCGCGCACGCCCTGGGTCGACCTGGGCGGTGCGTTGGCCGGGGTTTCGCCCATCGACCTGGGCATCCTGGCCGGGCGGGCGGCGCTGGCGCGGGCCGGCAGCGCCCCGCAAACGGTGGACAGCGTGCTCGCCGGCAGCATGGCCCAGGCCAGTTTCGATGCCTACATGCTGCCGCGTCACATCGGCTTGTACTGTGGCGTACCGCAAGGCGTTCCGGCGCTGGCGGTACAGCGCATCTGCGGCACCGGGCTGGAGTTGCTGCGCCAGGCCGCCGAGCAGTTGCGCAGTGGCGCGCAGCAGGTGTTGTGCGTAGGCGCCGAGTCGATGTCGCGCAACCCGATCGCCGCCTACGAACACCGCGGCGGCTTCCGCCTTGGCGCGCCGGTCGGGTTCAAGGATTTTCTTTGGGAAGCGCTGTACGACCCGGCTGCCGGCGTGGACATGATCGGTACCGCCGAGCTCCTGGCCCGCGAGTATGGCCTGGGCCGTGAAGCGGTGGATGCCTGGGCCCTGCGCAGCCACCAGCGCGCCCTGCAAGCCCAGGCACAAGGCTGGTTCGACGATGAGATCGCCACTGTCACGGCGCAGACGTTCAGCGCAGAAGGCTGCCTGCCACGCGCCATCGGGTTACCACGAGGGGTGACCGCGGTCAGCCGGGACAGCCACCCACGGCCTACCGATGCGGCGTCGCTGGCCCGTTTGCGTGCAGTGCACGAGGGTGGCGTACACACCGCCGGTAACAGTTGCGCCGTGGTCGATGGCGCGGCGGCGGCAGTGGTCACGCGCTTTTCGGGCTGCACCCAGCCACCGCTGGCACGCTTGCTGATGGCCACGGCCGTGGGCGTGCCGCCGCGAACCATGGGCATCGGGCCGGTGCCAGCCATCGCACTGCTGCTCGAACGCAGCGGCCTGCGCCTGGAGCAGATCGACCGCTTCGAAATCAACGAGGCGCAAGCCGCCCAGTTGTTGGCAGTAGCCCAGGCGCTCGAACTCGATATGGAAAAACTCAATGTCCACGGCAGTTCCATCGCCCTTGGCCACCCGCTGGCCGCCACCGGCCTGCGCCTGGTGCACACCCTGGCCCGGCAACTGCGCCACGGCAACCTGCGTTATGGCATCGCCGCGGCCTGCATCGGCGGTGGCCAGGGCATGGCGCTGCTGATCGAAAACCCCCATTTCACTGACTGATCCCGAGGTAAGCCATGGCCTGGAAGGCGCCGCTGCGCGACATGCAGTTCGTCCTGCAACACTGGCTTCGGGTCGATCAGGCCTGGCCGCAGCTACCGGCTTATGCCGACGTCGACCTCGACCTCGCGGTTCAGGTGCTGGAGCAGGCGGCCCGTTTCAGCGAACAGGTGCTGGCGCCTTTGAATGCTCCCGGTGACCGCCAGGGCTGCCGGGTGGCGCAAGGCCAGGTGAGCTCGCCAGAGGGCTTCCCGGCCGCCTACCGTGCCTATGTCGAAGGCGGTTGGCCTGCGCTGGCGTGTGCCACCGAGTCTGGCGGCCAGGGGCTGCCCCTGGTGCTGGAGGCGGCCCTGCAGGAAATGCTCTTTGGCAGCAACCACGGTTGGGCCATGTATACCGGCATCGCCCATGGGGCCTACCTGTGCCTGAAAAGCCACGGGTCCGTCGCGTTGCAGGCACGCTATCTGCCGGGCATCGTCAGTGGCCAGACCTTGCCCACCATGTGCCTGACCGAAGCCCAGGCCGGCAGTGACCTCAGCTTGCTGCGCAGCCGTGCCGAGCCACTGGGCGATGGCAGTTACGCGGTAACCGGGAACAAGCTGTTCGTCTCCGGAGGCGAGCACGACCTGACCCGCGACATCCTCCACCTGGTGCTGGCGCGGCTTCCGGATGCGCCGGCCGGCAGCCGTGGGCTGTCATTGCTGCTGGTGCCGAAATGGCACGAGGACGGCCAGCGCAATGCCGTGTACTGCGACGGCCTGGAGCACAAGCTGGGCATTCGTGGCAGCGCCACGTGCGCGTTGCGCTTCGAAGGTGCCCGCGGTTGGCTGGTCGGCCAGGCCCACGGTGGCCTGGCAGCGATGTTCGTGATGATGAACTCGGCCCGGCTGCATGTCGGGCTGCAAGGGCTGGGGCATGCCCAGGCCGCCTGGCAGCAGGCCCGCGACTATGCCCTGGAGCGGCGCCAGATGAACGCGCCGGGCCGCGCCAAGGGTGCCCAGGGGGCCGACCTGATCCACCTGCACCCGGCCATGCGCCGGACCCTGCTGGAGTTGCGCGTGCGCAGCGAGGGCATGCGGGCATTGGCTTACTGGGCGGCGCACTGGCTGGATATCGCTGCGGTCGCTGCCGAACCTGAGCAACGGACCAAGGCGGCGACACTGGCCGCGCTGTTGACGCCCGTGATCAAGGCGGCCTTCACCGAGCAAGGTTTCAGCCTGGCCAGCAAGGCCCTGCAGGTGTTCGGCGGCTATGGCTACACCGAGGAGTTCGCCATCGAGCAGACCCTGCGCGACAGCCGCATCGCGATGATCTACGAAGGCACCAACGAGATCCAGGCCAACGACCTGTTGTTGCGCAAGGTGCTGGGCGATGGCGGCGAAGGGGTTGCGCTGCTGCTGGGGGAGTTGCGCGCCGAGGCCGCCGCGTCGGCTGGCAGGGCTGCCACCGAGCTGGGCGGGGCCTGCGACAAGCTCGAAACGGTGCTGGCCAACCTGCGGTTGATGGCAGCGGACGATTGCGAATACCCGTATCGCGCGGCTGGCGACTTCCTGCAACTTTGTGCCACGGCCTTGCAGGCCTTTGCCTGGGCCCGCACTGCCCGCTGTATCGAGGCACTGCCGGTGGAGGCGCCACTACGCCGCGAGAAGCAGGAAAGCGTCGGTTACTTCTTCGACTACCTGCTACCCGACCTCGACCGGCAGGTGGCGGCCATCGCTGCGGCCGCTGCACCGTTGCCGTTCATTGCTGAATCGTTCTGAAGCCTACGTGTGAGGTTGCCATGAACACCGGTTGTGGCTGACGTGCCGAGGGCCGGTAGCGCATGCAGCGGTCCGCCGAGCACAGGTGCGAGCCGCCCTTGATCACTGCCACCGGCACGCCCGGCTCGGCGGGGTCGAAACTGTCGCTCAATTGCGGCCCTGGAGGGTCGAGCACGGCGTCGCGCCGGGCGTCGTGGCCCGGCCGGTAGCCGCTGCGGGTCAGTTCCCAGACATTGCCGCCAGCATCGAACAGGCCCAAGCCATTGGCCGGGAAGCAGCCTACCGGCGAGGTGCCGGTAAAGCCGTCGGCCGCCGCGTTGTGGTAGGGGAACTGGCCCTGCCAGGTATTGGCCATGAGCTTGCCCTGGGGCAACTCGCTGGCGCCCCAGCTGAAGTCCGCATCCGCCAGGCCGCCGCGCATGGCGTACTCGAGCTGCGCCTCGCTGGGCAGCTCGCGGCCGGCCCAGCGGGCGTAGGCCTGGGCATCTTCCAGGGCGACCTGCACCACCGGATGGTTGTCCAGCCCGGCCAGGCTGCTCGCCGGCCCTTGCGGGTGCTGCCAGCTGGCACCCGGGATGAACTGCCAGCCGGGGCTGAGCACGTCCGGGCCCTGCTGGAACACCATCGCGCCCGGCACACGCAGGCCTTCGGGCAGGTCGGGATCGTCTTCCACACTGATGCCGCGCTCGGCATGGGTGACGTACCCGGTGGCGTTCACGAAGCGGGCGAACTGGGCATTGGTGACCGGATGCACGTCGATCCAGAAGGCCGACACCCTGGCGCGATGGGGCGGGCCTTCCTCGTCATAGAAGCGGCTTGAACCAAAGCTGAACTCGCCGCCAGGCACGTGCACCATGCCGTCCCGCCACGGGCCCTGGCGCTGCGCGGGCAGGCCGCTGTAGCTTGCGCACAGCAGCAGCGGCGCCGCGGCTTGTGGCCAGGCGCCGTACACGGCGGCGAGCAGGCCGGCGGCGAGCGCTGCGCCAGCGGCAAGTCGGGCGTTCATTGCTGCCTGGCCAGGGCCGGGCTTGCCGGACTGGCCGGGCGGCCATCGGCATCGATCGCGATGTTGCTGCGCTGGGCATAGGCTTTCCAGTCGCGCAGCATCTGCACCACCTGCCCTGGGTGCTCAGCGGCGATGTCGTGGTGTTCGCCGGGGTCTTTGCGCAGGTCGTACAGGTGCCAGCCCGGTGTACCGTCGGTGGCATCCCACAACAGCTTCAGCGGCCCCTTGCGCAGCGAGGCGCTGCCGTTGATTTCCCAGCCCAGGGCTTCGTCGCTGGCGTGGATCTGGCTGTCCTTGCCTTGCAGGTAGTCCAGCGCCGAGGTGCCTTGCGGCGGCACGATATCGCGGTCGCGGTACTTGATGCCGGGCAGCGGCGCACCGGCCAGTTGCAGCAGCGTCGGCATGATGTCGCGCACGCTGGCCAGTTCCTCGCTGCGGCCGGCCTTGATGGTGGCCGGGTAGTAGACGAAGGCCGGTACGCGGATGCCGCCCTGGTAGGTGGTCATCTTGTAGCGACGGCTGGGCAGGGCGCTGACCTGGGCCCAGGCCGAGCCGATCATCAGGAACGAGTCGCGGCGGCCGTAATTCTCCAGGCGGTTGTCGAAGTTCGCCTTGATCCAGTCGGGATCGACGCGGGTGGCATTCTCCGGCCCGTTGTCGGACATGAACAGGATCAGCGTGTTATCCAGCTCGCCGGTGTTGCGCAGGTGCTCCACCAGGCGCCCGACCTCGGCATCCAGGGCCGTGACCATGGCGGCGTATACCTCCATGCTGCGTGCCGACTGGCGCTGTTGTTCTTCGCTCAGCGAAGCCCAGCTCGGCACGCCTTCCAGTGTGGCTTCCTGGGGGAAGTCGGCCGGTACCAGGCCGGCCTTGCGCTGGCGCTCCAGGCGCTCACGGGCGATGGCCTCGTAACCCTGGTCGTAACGGCCACGGTATTGCGCCAGGTAACGGTCCGGCGCCTGCAGCGGCCAGTGCGGCGCCGTATAGGCGGCGAACGCGAAGAACGGCTTGTTGCTGGCCTTGCCCTGGTCGATGACATCGATCAGGCGGTCGGTGAACCAGGTGCTGGAGTAGAAGTCGTCGGGCAGTTCGATGGGCTCGCCATTGTGGCGGAAGGTTGCGCTGTAGTTCGACTGCAGGTCCATGTTGGCCTGCTTGAAGTGAGCGGCGCCGCCTTCGAGCAGCACGTAGGCCTGGTCGAAGCCGCGGTTCTGCGGCTGCTGCGCCGGCTGCATGCCCAAGTGCCATTTGCCGGAGATATAGGTGCGGTAACCGGCGTCATGCAGCAGTTCGGCCAAGGTGGCGACATTGCCACCGAGCACACCTTCGTAGCCGGCGCGCACCTCGGAGCCTGGAGGTAGGCGCTTGCGCGCTTCCGACATCATGCCCAACCCGGCCAGGTGCGGGTCGTTGCCGGACATCAGCATGGCGCGGGTCGGTGAGCAGCTGGGCGCTGCGTGGAAGTCGAGCATCAGGCGGCCGGCGGCCAGCAGTTTGTCCAGGTTCGGCGTCTGGATCTCGCTGCCCAGGGCCGACAGGTCGGAGAAGCCGAGGTCATCGGCGACGACCAGCAGAATGTTTGGTTGTTTAACGGATGGTGCAGCCAGCGCCTGGCCGGCAGCGAGCATGAGCACGCCGAGGGCGGCGAGGGAGGGCAGATGATTCATTGAGGTGCTCTTGTTGTTCTTATGAATGAGTTTTTGGCTAGAGCCTCATGCTAGAGGCCGCGCCATGGAGATTCTAGCGGCCGAGAGGGGCGTGCCGCGGTCACTGGGTGCAGAAGTGTGCGATCAGCGAACGCTTGATGGTGGTCGCTGCTTGCCGCAGCGATCATCCCTATTGACGGCTTAATAGTTAACAAAAATAATCGTTAATAGAGTTATCCAGTTCCAAAGACAAATATAAGAACAAGCAAAGGGAAATTCTGATGACCAGGCCGTTGAATGGGGTGTGGGTGCCCCTTGTACTGCTTTCGCTCTGCCAGACCGTGCATGCGGCCAACCCGCTTGAAGAGAGCCGGCCAGGGCGGCCCGGCGCCCCTCGCTGGATCGAGGACTACCGCTTTCTCGACGACCCTGGCAAAGCCACCGACCCTTTCGATGGCCTGCGCTACCACCGGCTGTCCGAGTCGGCCTGGCTGCAACTCGGTGCCGAGGCGCGCTACCGGGCCGACGCGCTCGACAAGCCTTTCTTCGGCCTGCGCGGGGTTAAAGACGATTCCTACCTGCTGCAACGGCTGCAGGCCCACGCCGACCTGCACCTGTTCGACGATGCCCTGCGCACCTTCGTCCAGGTGGAAAACACCCGCGCCTTCGGCAAGGACCTGTACTCGCCCAACGATGAGGGCCGCAATGAAGTGCGCCAGGCTTTCGTCGACTTCAACCACGACTTTGCCGAGGGGCGCTATACCACCCGTGTAGGTCGCCAGGAGATGGCCTTTGGCGACCAGGTGTTCGTCACCTACCGCGACGTACCGAACATCCGCCTGAGCTTCGACGGCGTGCGCGCCGGCCTCAACCTCAAGGACGGGCGCAAGCTCGATGCCTTTGCGGTGCGCCCACTGAAAACCGGCGAGGACAGCTGGGACGACGGTAGCAACAACAGCGTCAAGTTCTATGGCCTCTACGGTACCTTGCCGCTGTCGCCGGCCTGGAACATGGACCTGTTCGCCTTCGGCCTGGAAACCGACGACCGTAGCCTGGCCGGCGAATCCGGTGACGAACAGCGCTACACCTTCGGCACGCGGCTGTTCGGCCGCCAGCAGGCGCTGGACTGGAGCTGGAACCTGGCCGGGCAGACCGGCCACCTGGGCAATGCCTCGATCCGCGCCTGGGCCGTGTCGAGCGACAGCGGTTATACCTTCGCCCATCCCTGGCAACCACGCCTGGGCATGCGCATCGATGCCGCCAGCGGCGACAGCGACCCAGGCGACGGCAAGGTCGGCACCTTCGACCCGCTTTACCCGCGCAACGGCGTCTACGGCGAGGCCAGCCTCACCACCCTGAGCAACATCATCGTGGTCGGGCCCAAGTTCGGTTTTTCGCCCTGGCGCACGGTGCGCTTCGAACCCGGCCTCTTCGAAGTCTGGAAGCAGCGCGAAGAGGACGGTGTGTACATGCCCGGCATGAGCCTGTTGGCCAACACCCGCGGTACGGGCCGGCACGTGGGCACCATCTACCGCGCCAACACCCGCTGGCTGGCCACACCCAACCTCACGCTGGACCTCGACCTCAAGTACTACGACGTCGGCGCGGCCATCAAGGACGCTGGCGGCGAGGACTCGTCGTTCATCTCGTTACGTGCCACGTTCCGCCTTTGACTACCCAACCGATAACAACAAGAGGGGCCTCACATGCGTCATACATCCGCAACGTCCAACAAGGCGGTGCTCACGATCGGCTTGTGTTTTCTTGTCGCACTGCTCGAAGGGCTGGACCTGCAGGCGACCGGCATTGCCGCACCGCACATGGCCAAGGAGTTTGCCCTGACCCCGAGCATGCTCGGTTGGGTGTTCAGTGCCGGGTTGCTGGGGTTGTTGCCCGGCGCATTCGTCGGCGGCTGGCTGGCTGACCGGCTTGGCCGCAAGGCGATCCTGATCGTGGCAGTGCTGCTGTTCGGCGGTTTCTCGCTCGGCACCGCCCATGCCGAAAGCTACACCACGCTGCTGATCGCGCGCTTGATGACCGGCCTTGGACTGGGCGCGGCGTTGCCGATCCTGATCGCCCTGGCCAGTGAGGCGGCACCGGCGCACCTGCGCAGCACGGCCGTGAGCCTGACCTATTGCGGCGTGCCGCTGGGCGGGGCGCTGGCGTCGGTGATTGGCATGAGCGGGGTAGGCGAGGGCTGGCGCACGGTGTTCTACGTCGGTGGCATCGCGCCGATCGCGATTGCCCTGGTGCTGATGCTCTGGTTGAAAGAGTCTCAGGCGTTCCGTGCCCAGGGTGGTGCGCAGGCCGGCGCCGATGGCACCCTTGCCCAGCTGTTCGGGGCGGGGCAGATGAGCCGTACGCTGCTGCTGTGGGTGGCATGCTTCTTCACCCTGACGGTGCTGTACATGCTGCTGAACTGGCTGCCGTCGCTGCTGATCGGCCAAGGTTTCAGCCGGCCCCAGGCCGGTGCGGTTCAGATCCTGTTCAACCTTGGCGGGGCAGCGGGTTCATTCCTCACCGGGCGCATGATGGACCGCGGCTTTGCCGGGCGGGCGGTGCTGATCGCCTATGCCGGGATGCTGGCGTCGTTGGCGGGGCTGGGTTTGTCGAGCAGTTTTGGCCTGATGTTGCTGGCCGGTTTCACTGCGGGTTACTGCGCCATCGGCGGGCAACTGGTGCTGTATGCACTGGCGCCAACCCTGTATCCAACCCAGGTACGCGCCACGGGTGTGGGGGCTTCGGTGGCGATTGGGCGCTTGGGTTCGATGGCCGGGCCGCTGGCGGCAGGGCAGATCCTGGCGGCGGGGGCGGGGGTCGGCGGCCTGCTGCTGGCGGCGTCGCCTGGCCTGGTGGTCGCTGCAGTCGCGGCGCGTGCCTTGCTCGGGCAGCGTAGAAAGCGGGCAGACGAGGCCACGTCAGAGGGTATTGCGTAGCCCTCATCCGCGTCAGCCGTTGCGGGCGTGCAGCGTCTGCGCCTGGCCCAGGCGGTACTGGTTGTCGCCGCTGCGCTTGGCCTCGTACATCGCCAGATCGGCAACATGGATCAATTGGTCGCGGGTTTGCGCGTGATCGGGGAAGAGGGCGATGCCCAGGCTGACGCCGACCCGCTGCAGCGTGTCGCCCACGCGGATGGGGGCGTCCAGCGGCACCAGCAACCTTTGCGCGATCCCCCGTGCCTCGTCCTCAGGCGCACGCTCGGCCGATAGCCCTTCCAGCACGGTGACAAACTCGTCGCCACCCAGGCGTGCCACGCTATCGGAGTTGCGCAGTGCCTCGTGCAGACGGCTCGCGGTGGCCTGCAGGACCTGGTCGCCCGCCGCGTGGCCCAGGCTGTCGTTGATCGCCTTGAACCCGTTGAGGTCGATGAACACCAGTGCGACACGGCTGTGGTTGCGCCGGGCCAGCGCCAGGGCACTGCCCAGGCGCTCCTCGAACACCAGGCGGTTGGGCAGGCCGGTCAGCGGGTCATGGTGTGCCAGTTGGTGCAGCCGGTTGGCCCAGGTTTTCTCCTCGGTGATATCACGCACCACGCCCATCATCTTGATAGGCGTGCCACGTTCGTCCTTGACCACGTTGCCGGTCTCGCGCAACCAGTGCAGCGTACCGTCCGGCCAGACCACCCGATACTCCTCGTCGTGGTTCTCGCCGGTTTCGATGCAGCGCAGTTCGCCGGCGCGCACACGGGCGCGATCGTCCGGATGAACCGCGTTGCAGAACAGCTGGTAGCTGGGTGTCACTGCGGCGACCGCATGGCCGAACATGCCGTAGATGGCGTCGGACCAGTACAGGCGGTCGGTGTCGATGTCCCAATCCCAGGTGCCGATGCGGGCGAAATACTGGCTGCGCTGGAAGCGTTCGGCCTCGACCAGGATCGGACGGATCAGCAGCCATTGCCTGGCATTGCCCGTGACGTGCTGGCTGATGTGCAGCGCGCGCGGTTGGCCATCGTCGCCGGTGAACTGCACTGAACCGGCTGGCGCGGCCAGCGGCGGCAGGCGTTCTCGCAGGAACTGACCGAGCAACGGCGTGCTGCAACAGCCGAGCAGTTCGGCCGCGGCCGGGTTGTGCCAAACTACCCGTCCATCACGATCCAGTTGCAACACGCCCACGTCCAGCGCCGCCAGCAGGGCACGGTGCTGCTGGCGCTGACGGTGCAGCACCCGCAGCAGAGCCAGGCCGGGCAGTAAGGCGAGCAGGACGGCGAACAGGGTAATCATGGGGCAGCAACTGATCCAAGAGATTGGGCAACGCCAGTATTATGCCTATCGGCTGATGGCAATTCGCCTTTAACCGCGATCAAACCGATATTTGCCGATTGCCGATGATCAACTCGCCGCTTCCGGCGGATGAAAAACGTTGATAGCATTCAGCCATCTGTTTGAATGCCGGTTTTGTGATGCGCTTCACATTTGCCGGCGTCCCCGGCCAGATGCCTTTGCCCAGCTGCGGTGCTCGATAAACAGTGGCCCATGGTGATACATGGCGTTCACGTTCTGTGAACAGCAGCCGATACCCAAATGGATAAGATCCACACTTTTTACAGGGATGTAGCGAGATGAAGCAGGCACTGTGGTGGGCGGCGTTGGCCTTGATGACAGGTGCTGCACAGGCGGCGGCCGAAAGCGACCCGTTGCTCGATGGCGCCACCTCCAACGGCGCCAGTGAAGTGCGCGGCGTGCTGCGCGCCCGCCACCAGGCCGTATTGGCCAGCGAGCTGTCCGGTCGGGTCACGGAAATCCCCTTCAGCGAAGGCCAGTCGTTCAGCAAGGGCGATGTGCTGGTGCGCTTTGATTGCAGTGCCTACCAGGCCCAGGCCAATGCCTCTGCCGCTGCCGTGCGGGCGACCCGTGAAGAGCTGCGCAACAAGCAGCAACTGGCTGCGCTGAACTCGATCGGCAAGTTCGAGGTGTCCCTGGCCGAAGCGCGCCAGGCCCAGGCCCAAGCCGAAGCCCAGGTCTACCAGGTGCAGGTACAGCGCTGCCAGATCAAGGCACCGTACGACGGCCAGGTGGTGCAGCGGCGGGTCCAGCCCCACGAAAGCGTGGCCAGCGGCGCACCCCTGTTGGAAATCGTCGACAACCGCGCCCTGGAAATCCACCTGTTGGTGCCCTCGAACTGGCTGGGCAAACTCAAGCCGGAACAGACCTTCAGCTTTGTTCCCGATGAAACCGGCAAGCCGATCGATGCGGTGATCAAGCGGCTGGGCGCGCGTATCGACGAAGGCAGCCAGACGTTGCTGCTGATTGCCAATGTTCCGGCAAACACCTCGGGCCTGCTGTCTGGCATGAGCGGCACGGCGCACTTCGCGGAGCGCCAATGAACGCTCCCGTTCCCGGCGCTCTGGAGCAACTGCTGGCCCATTACCTGAAGCTCGAGCGCCAGGCCCGGTCTGCGCCTTCGGTGGAGGAGCTGGCGTTCAGTATGGTCAACGACAGCCAGCCGCTGTTCGGCTACCGCCATGGGGCCCTGTTGATCACTGGCAAAGTCCGCGCGCTGACCGGCGTCAGCTCGGTGGAGCCGAATGCGCCGTTCGTGGTGTTTGTCGAGCGGGTGGCCAAGGCGCTGGCGGCTGGCGAGCGTTTTGCCCTGCCGGGGACGGTGCCTGCGCAGGAGCTGGACCAGGCCTGTCGGGATGACTGGCAGGCGCTGTCTGCAGCGCATGCGTTCTGGCTGCCGTTGAAGGACCGCCAGGGCGAAGTCTTCGGTGGGCTGTGGCTGGCCCGTGACATGCCCTGGAACGAGGCCGAACAAGCGCTGCTGGCGCAACTCGGTGACTGTTACAGCCACGCCTGGCTTGCACTGCAGCCGGGCAAGCCATGGCGCCTGCGCTGGCCGGCGCGGACCCGCTGGGCCTTGGCGGCAGCCCTGCTGCTGGTGCTGTTGGTGCCGGTGCGCCAGTCGGTGCTGGCCCCGGCCGAAGTGGCGCCGCGCAACGGGCAGGTGGTTGCCGCGCCGCTGGATGGCGTGGTCGCCGAGTTTCTGGTCAAGCCGAATCAGCCGGTCAAGGCCGGCGAAGTGCTGGTGCGTTTCGATGCCACCACCCTCAAGGCCCAGGCCGATGTCGCCGAACGGACCTTGGGCGTGGCCGAGGCGGAGTTCAAGGCCAATACCCAGCGCGCCTTTTCCGATAGCGATTCCAGTGCCCGCCTCGATCTGCTGGCCGCCCGGGTCGAGCAGAAGCGTGCCGAGCGTGACTACGCCCGTGATCTGCTGGCGCGCACTGAAGTGCGTGCCGAGCGCGACGGCATTGCCGTGTTCGCTGATGCCCAGCGCTATATCGGCAAACCGATGCGCACGGGCGAACGGCTGATGGAAATCGCCGACCCGGCCCAGGCCGAGTTGCGCATCGAACTGCCGGTGGCTGATGCCATTGGCCTGGAGAAGGGCGCCGAAGTCGCGCTGTTTCTCGACAGCGATCCGCTGCACCGGCACAACGCCGTGCTCGAGCGCGCCGCTTACCAGGCGCAGAACACCCCGGCCGGGCAGCTTGCCTATCGCCTTGATGCCCGCTTCGAGAACGCGCCGCCGCGCATCGGCCTGCGCGGTACCGCCAAGGTGTTCGGTGATCGCGCCCCGCTGGCCCTGTATCTGCTGCGCCGGCCCCTGGCGGCCTTGCGTCAGGCGGTGGGCCTGTGATGCTGCCGGCGCTGCGCCCCGACTTGCAGCTTTCGGCGGGTGCGCCGGGGCTCGACGGCTCGCCCAACTGGACCCTCGCCGATCCGTTGCGCGGGCGTTATTTCAAGCTCGGTGCGCCGGCCATGCGCTTGTTGCGCCACTGGGCCCTGGGCGATCCGCAACGGGTGCTGAACGCCGCCAATGCCGAGCCGGGCGCACCCTTGAGCGGCGCTGCGGTGGAAGAGTTGCTGCGCTTTCTGCGCGGGCATGACCTGATCAGCGCGGTGGATGAAGAGCAGCGCGCCAGCTACGCCGCCAAGGCGGCAGCCCAGCGCCAGGGCATCTGGGCCCAGGTGCTGCACAAATACCTGTTTTTCCGCATTCCCCTGTGGCGCCCGGACGCTTTCCTCAATCGCACCTGGCCCTGGCTCGAACGCCATGGTCGCAACCTGCTGTGCTACGGCCTGCCGGCTACGCTGCTGCTCGGCCTGTTCCTGGTGATGCGCGATTGGGAGCGCTTTCTGTCGACCTTCCCCCATCTGCTGAGCCTCGGCGGCATGGCGGCCTTCGCCATTGCCCTGGGCTTCGCCAAGCTGTGCCATGAATTTGGCCATGCCTATATGGCCAAGCGCGCCGGTTGCCGGGTGCCGAGCATGGGCGTGGCGTTCATGGTCCTGTTGCCGATGCTGTACACCGATGTCAGCGATGCCTGGCGCGTGCAGGACCGCCGCACCCGCCTGCTGATCGGCGCCGGTGGCGTGCTCGCCGAGCTGATCCTGGCCTGTATCGCCCTGCTGGCGTGGTCGCTGCTGCCGGACGGGGCAGGGCGCACCGCCGCCTTCATGCTGGCCAGTGCCACCTGGATCACCACCCTGGCGATCAACGTCAATCCGCTGATGCGCTTCGATGGTTATTTCCTGCTCAGCGATCTGTGGGGGGTCGATAACCTGCAGGGGCGTGGATTCGCCCTGGGTCGTTGGCACCTGCGGGAAACGCTCTTCGGTTATGGCGAGCCCATGCCCGAACGCTGGTCGCCGAAGCTGCGCCGGCGCCTGCTGTGCTGGAGCTATGCCTCGTGGATCTGGCGCGCGGCGCTGTTCTTCGGCATTGCCCTGGCGGTTTATCACCTGTTTTTCAAGGTGCTCGGCATCTTCCTGATGATGGTCGAACTGGTCTGGTTCATTGGCCTGCCGATCTGGCGCGAATGGCAACACTGGTGGCAACACCGGGACAAGGCCCAGCCACGCAAGGTGCTGTTGCTCGGCGCTGGCCTGGCCTTGGTGCTGGGCTTGCTGGTGGTGCCATGGCGCAGCGGCGTGGAAGTGCCGGCGATGCTCGAAGCCTCGCGCTTGAGTGCCTTGCATGCGCCGGCTGCGGCGCGGATCCGCAAGGTGCAGGTCAAGGATGGTCAGCAGGTCGAGGCCAACCAGGTGCTGATAACCCTCGACTCGCCTGACCTCGAAGCGCGCATGGCCATCGGCCGGCGCGAGATCGAGATTCTCCAGTTGCAGTTGCGGCGTCAGTCCGGGCGCAGCGAAACCGCTGCCGACAGCGGTATTCTCGAGCAGCGCCTGGCCGAGGCCGTGGCCGAATACCGTGGCCTGGCGGCCCAGCGCGAGCGCCTGGTGCTGCGAGCCCCTCACACCGGTACCGTGCGCGATCTGGCGGACAACCTGGCGCCGGGGCGCTGGGTCAGTGCCGAGTTGCCACTGGCACAGATTGCCGAGGGCGGCCTGCGTCTGCGCGGCTACGTGGCCGAGGCCGATCTGTGGCGGGTGGCGCCGGGTACCGTCGGGCATTTCGTCGCCGACGACGTATTACGCGACTCTCTTGCGGTCAGCCTGGCCTCGGTGGATGCCAATGGCGTGGCCTATATCGACCAGGAAGCGCTGATTTCCGACCATCACGGGCCAATTGCGATCCGCCGTGACGAAGAGAAGAGGGCGCAGCCGTTGCAAGCGCAGTACGGGGCGCAATTCATGCTCGAAAACAGTGCGCCAAAACAACTTTCACACCCTGTTCGCGGCCTGGTAGTGCTGGACGGAAAGGGCGAATCGCTGTTGTCCGCCGTATGGCGACGTCTGGCAGCGATCGGGGTAAGAGAAAGTGGATTTTAGTCGTGCGATTGGAAGACGGTTGGGGTAACCTGCTGTCAATTAGCCATGCAAGTAAGCGTGGCACGCGTCACAATAAAAGCTAATACGCAAAGTCATGACTACAGGGATGTTCGCATGATATCGAAGCATGCTGTGACCCTCCGTGCCCTGCATCCGGACGATATGGCCTTTATCGAGCGCCTGTATGCCGGCTCGCGCGCCGAGGAGATGTCCCGCAGTGGCTGGCCCGCCGAGCAGATCGCCGCATTTCTCAGCCAGCAATTCAATGCTCAGCATAATTACTATCTAGCCCATTATTCCGATGGGGAATTATTGATCATCGAACTTGAAGGGCGGCCGATTGGCCGTCTTTATATGTTCTGGGGGGCGACCACCCTCAACGTGATCGATATAACCCTGCTGAGCGAGTTCCAGGGCCGGGGTATTGGCTCGGCCCTGATCGAAGCGCAATTGCGCCGGGCCGACCAGCAAGGCCTGAAAGTTGAACTCTTCGTCGAAACCTATAACCCGGCGCAGCGGCTGTATGGCCGCTTGGGCTTCTACGTCTGCGGCGATTCCGGGGTTTACCTGAAACTGCGCCGCGACGCTCGCATAGATTCCAGGAAAGTCTCATGAGCGACCCAACCTTTGCCGCCATTCCCAGCCTGCAGGAACTGCGCGATGCCAACCCCGAAGGCTTCGTGCTGCAGATCACGCCGGAACAGGGCCTGAAGGTCAGCCTGCTATCCGTACGCGAAGGTGTGGCCATGAACCAGGACTACGAATGCTATTCGCTGGCCGTGGCGCTGCCCCTTGGGGTCAGCCTGCCGCAGGCGGTGTTCAATCTGTTCGGACCGGGGCGTGAGCAGCCCTGGACCTTGATGATGGTCCCGGTGTTCCCCGAGCCCGATGGTCGTCATGTACTTGAAGCGGTTATCCATCGCCAGCGGCAAGTGGCCGCGGATGCAGTCTGATTCACGGAAATCCAAACCACGCAAGTCAACATAAGGAAGAGTCTGATGGCTGATCCGTTCCTGGGTGAAATCAGAATGGTGGGGTTCAATTTCAACCCCTATGGATGGGCACTGTGCCAGGGCCAGATGATGGCCGTGAACCAGAACTCGGCGCTGTTCGCGCTGCTGGGGACCGTGTATGGCGGTAATGGTGTAAATACCTTCGCCCTGCCTGACCTGCGCAGCCGCACGCCGGTGGGCTGGGGCCAGGGTGTTGGCCTGTCGAACTATGAGCTGGGCGAGCAGGGCGGTACCGAAAATCTCACCCAGACCCCACTCAACTTGCCGCCGCATACGCACCTGCTGAACCTGACCGCGGCCAACAACCTGACCGCAACCAACAACCTGGGCGGTACCACCGTGCCTCAGGTGGTCAATGCCGAAGCCACCAGCGCAACGCCGATCGCCGGCGGCTGCCTGGGCATCGCCAACGATGGTACTGGCACCACGTTCCAGATCTATCACAGCGGCAAGGACAACGCCGGCAACCCGCTGCCGCGCGTCAACCTGGCCACGCAGGCACTCACCGTGACCGGTACTACCGCTATCAGCGGCTCCATCAACGTGTCCGGGGCAGCTTCCACGACCGGCAACGGTATCCCGTCCTCGTTGTTGAGCCCGTACCTCGCGTTGAACTTCATCATCGCGCTGCAGGGTGTTTTCCCGAGCCGCAACTAACGCAACAGCCGGCGGCGCCCCAGGGCACCGCCACTTTTTCGACTGCACTGCCGGAGCGGGCACTGCGGTGGCACACCAGGAGGTGCACCTTGAAATTCATCGAACGACTCTCGCGCAAGTCCGTCCAGCCATCGCAGCCCGCTGAGCCCGGCCAGGCTCCGCTGTTGATGGCCCTCGAGCCGCGAATCATGTTCGATGCCTCGGTGGCCGTGGTGGCCGAGGATGCCGCCGCGCAGACCACGGCCGACGCGGCCAAGGACAGCACCTCCAGCAGCGACAGCCAGGCCCCAGCCTCCGCCGGCGAGACGGCGAGCCAGCAACAGGCCACGCAGCGCCAGGAAGTGGTATTCGTTGATGGTCAGGTCAACAATGTCGGGCAGTTGCTCGAAGGCCTGCCGGCGAATGCCGAAGTGGTGGTCCTTGATCCGGACAAGGACGGCCTGCAGCAGATGGCCGACTATCTCAAGGGCCGTGAGAACCTCGACGCCATTCATCTGCTGTCCCATGGTGCAGACGGTACGGTGCAACTGGGCAATGTCTGGCTGGCCAGCAACAACCTTGCCGAGCACCGCGCGGCCCTGGAGAGCATCGGTGCCGCGCTCAAGGCCGACGGCGACCTGATGATCTATGGCTGCGATGTGGGGCAGGGCGACAAGGGCCAGGCGTTCATCGACGAACTGGCGGCGATCACCGGCGCCGATGTCGCCGCCTCGGTAGATGAAACCGGTTCTGTAGCCTTGGGCGGCAACTGGACCCTGGAACGCAACAGCGGCAGCATCGAGTCCGCCACGCTCAGCATCAGCGGCTATGACAGCCTGATGGTCGCCAGCTACTCAGGTGGTACCGTCTCCAGTGCGCCGGTCCTGGGCTCCTCCGGCAACCTGATGAAGTACGTGGTTGGCGACTTCAATGGCGACGGCCGTGCCGACATTCTCTTCCAGGCCGCAGGCAGCAACGGGCTCTGGAGTTTCGCCCAGAGCAACAGTGACGGCACTTTCACCATCCTCAGCCAGGCAAGCTCGATCTTCGCCGGCCTGAGCCTGGGTGATGCGGCAACTGGCGGTGCCAACTTTCATGCCGCGGATTTCAACGGTGACGGGCGCATCGACCTGCTCGCCGCGCCCCTGAGTGGCACGACGATGAAGCTCTACCTCAACAACGGCAGCGGTTTCAGCAGCCAGGACGTGGCCGGTCCGAGCTTCGGCGTTCGTACCCTGGTGGGCGACTTCAACGGCGACGGGGCCCTCGACATCCTCTACCAGACCAGTGGCAGCGCCTCTCCCTGGGGATTGGCGCTGAACAACGGCAGCGCCACACCCAGCTTCACCACCGTGACCAGCGCGGACGGCATCTGGCCGTTCGGCGGTATCACCATGCCCGACTTCAGCGCCTACAACTACAAGGCGGCGGACGTCGATGGCGATGGTTATACCGACCTGATCTACGTTGCTGCCGGGGCGCAGATGAAGTACTTGCGCAACAACAGCGGGGTCTTCGTCGATATCACTTCCTCGGCGGGCCTGCCGACGACCAACGTGAACCGGGCCATCGTCGCCGACTTCGACGGCGACGGCGACGCCGATATCCTTTACCAGACCAACGGCAACGGTTCGGTTTTCCGCTACGTGCGCAACGACAACGGCACTTTTGTCGATGTCGACCAGGCCAGCTCGCCGTTCGCCAACGTGGTCCTGCCCGACATGAGCTCCCAGCAGTTCCGCGTTGGCGATATTGATGGCGACGGCGACCTCGATCTTGTCGTCACCTCGTCCTCGGCCAACAGCACCAGCATCTTCTACCAGAGCGGCAGCCTGCCCAAGCTGGTCAGCTCGACCCCGGCCGATAACAGCCTGGGCGTCACCCCAAGCGCCAATATCACCCTGACCTTCGACCAGTCGGTGACCAAGGGCACGGGCAACATCTACATCGTGCGCACCAGCGACAACACGATCATCCAGACTATCGCCGTCAGCAGCAGCGCCGTTACCGGCAGCGGCACAACTTGGACCATCGACCCGCCAGCCGACTTGATCGACGGCGTGGCCTATGCCGTGCGTATCGACAACAAGACCTTCGCCAATGCCAACGGCCAGGTCTACAAGGGCATCCAGAACAACACCGCGCTGAACTTCAGCGTAGTCGCCGTTGCTGCGCCAGTGATCAGCAACGTCAATGGCGACGCCGTCACCTACGCCGAAGACGCCGCCTATGTGCTGCTCGACTCGGGCAGCAACGCCACCGTCACCGACGCCGACTCGGCCAACTTCAGCGGCGGCAAGATGACCGTGCAGATCACCACTGGCCTTGCCAGTGGCGAAGACGTGCTGTTCATCCGCGACCAGGGCAACGGGGCCAACCTGATTTTCGTGAGCGGCGCTTCGATCATCTACAACGGCCTGGTGGTCGGTACCTTCACCGGCGGCAGCAACGGCAACCCGCTGGTGATCACCTTCACCAGCAACGCCAACCCGACCACGGTTTCCGCGCTGGTGCAGAACCTGGCGTATCGCAACGCCAACAGCAGCGAGCCGTCGACCACCGCGCGCAGCGTGTCGATCAGCATGGATGACGGTGCCGGCGGCAGCAGCACGACGTCCGTGGTCAGCCTTTCCGTCCAGGCGGTCAACGATGCACCGGTGGTCAACATCACCGCGACCAACCCGACCTACACCGAGAACACCGCGGCGGTCCAGCTGTTCAGCGGCGCGACCATCAACACCGTCGAGTCCGGGCAGTCGGTGCTGCAGATGGTCTTCACCGTCAGCGGCGTGGCCAACGGCGCGGCGGAGAAGCTGGTAATCGACGGCACCGACGTGACCCTGGTGCAGGGCACCTCGGTGACGACCTCGATCAATGGCATCAGCGTCAGTGTGTCGGTGAGCGGCGGCACGGCCACCGTCACTCTGGACAAGGCCGGCGGCCTGTCGACGGCGACGGCGCAGACCGTCCTCAACGGCATGGCCTACCGCAATGACAGCGAGAGCCCGACCACGGCCAACCGGGTCGTGTACCTGAGCACTGTGAGCGACAACGGCGGGAGCAACGACGGGGGCACCCCGACCACTGCCGTGGGCATCTTCAGCACCGTGACCGTGGTCGGCATCAACGATGCGCCGGTCCTCAGCGGTGGGCCATACAACTTCGCGACCATCAACGAAGACACCACGGCCACTGGCGTGCGGATCTCGACCGTACTGGCCAACCACACCATGGTCGACCCCGATGTCGGCGCCCTGCGCGGTGTCGCGATCATCGCCA
The DNA here is from genome assembly GCF_039673865.1 of Pseudomonas sp. TWI628. Lineage (NCBI taxonomy): Bacteria > Pseudomonadati > Pseudomonadota > Gammaproteobacteria > Pseudomonadales > Pseudomonadaceae > Pseudomonas > Pseudomonas sp. TWI628. Next base: position 63,566 of record NZ_JBDJMM010000003.1, read on the forward strand.
AGACCGGCAGCGGCACCTGGCAGTACTCCACCGACAACAGCAACTGGACCGACTTTGGCGCCGTCTCGAGTAGCAGCGCGCTGCTGATCGCCTCCACCACCTATATCCGCTACGTCCCGGACGCCGCCAATGGCGAGACCGCTACCCTGACCTTCCGTGGCTGGGACCAGACCACCGGCACCGCTTCCGTCAACGGCATCCGCAGCACGGCCGATACCACCAGCAATGGCGGCACCAGCGCGTTCTCCACCGGTACCGGTACCGTCAATCAGGTGGTGACCTCGGTCAACGATGCACCGATCATGATCGGCGTCGCACCGACCCTGCCCGGGCTCACCGACAGCTCGACCAACGATGCCGGCACCCTGGTCAGCACCCTATTGGGCGGTGTCACCGACGTCGACACCGGCGCGCTGAAGGGCATGGCGATCACCGGCCTGACCTCGAGCTACGGCAAATGGCAGTACAGCACCAACGCCGGCAGCACCTGGAGCGACGTCGGCACTGTCTCCGCTACTTCCGCGCTGATCCTCACCGCGCAGAACCTGGTGCGCTTCGTGCCGGACGGCATCCACGGTGAAACCGCGACCATCACCTACAAGGCCTGGGACCAGACCAACGCCACCCTCGGCCTGCAGGGCACCAAGACCAATACCACCACCTCCGGCGGCACCTCGGCTTATTCCAGCCAGGTCGACACCGCCACCGTGGTGGTCTCTGCTGTCAATGATCGCCCGGTAGTGACGGTGACCGGCACTGCGGCTATCTGGACCGAAGGCAATAACGTCGTTTCCGACCGTATCGTGGTGGACTCCGGGGTGAGCCTATCCGACCCGGACGGCCCGAACCCGCTCACCGCTTCCGTGCGCCTGCTGACCTACTACAGCTCTCAGGACAGCCTGGCCTTCGCCAACGACGGCTTGAGCATGGGCAATATCGTCGGCACCTGGAACGCCGGCACCGGCATCCTGACCCTGACGTCCGCCGGCAACACCGCGACCGCCGCAGAGTTCCAGGCCGCGATGCGGGCAGTGACCTACGGCAACGCCTCGGACACCCCGAATACCACGAGCCGTACCGTGCAGTTCCAGGTCACCGACGGTGATGGCCTGTCCTCCATCGCGGTCACCCGTGACATCACCCTCGTAGCGGTCAACGACTCGCCGACCATCAGCGCCCCGGCCTCGCAGCAGATCATCGAGGACGTCCCGACGGCGCTCGGCTCGATCACCTTCAGTGATGTCGACTCGACCCTGGGCATCGTCACCTTCACCGTCGCCAGCGGTACCCTCAGCGCCACCGCTGCCGGTGGCGTGACCGTGGGCGGCACCGCGACGGCGCTGACCCTGAGCGGCACCCTGGCCAACATCAACCAGTTCATCGCCAACAACCGCCTGGTCTACACCGCGGCGGCCAACGCCAGCGGCGATGTGACCTTGACCATCAACGTCAATACCACCAGCGTTTCCGATGCCACCAGCACCATGACCCTGCAGGTGCAGGCGGTGAACGATGCGCCAGTGGCCAGCGTGCCGCCGTCCATCAGCGTGACCGAAGATGTGTCCAGCGTGATCACCGGCATCAGCTTCACCGACGTCGATGCCGACAGCAACACCGTAACCGCGACCTTCTCGGTACCGAGCGGTACCCTGAGCGCTACCTCGGGCATGGGGGTGTCCGTGGTCGGTTCCGGTAGCGGCCTGCTGACCCTGTCGGGCAGCCTGGCCAATATCAACGTCTTCATTGCTGCCAACAGCCTGACCTTCAAGACCGCCCAGGACGCCACTGCCAGTGTGATCCTGACGGTCACAATCAACGACCGCGGCGCCAGCGGCAGCGGCGGCGAGCAGACCGACACCAGGACCGTGACCCTCAACGTCACGGCGGTCAACGATGCCCCGGTGAACAACGTGCCGGGTAGCCAGACCGCCTCGCAAAACGTCGTCCTTGGCTTCAACACCGCCAATGGCAATGCCATCTCGATCAGCGACGTGGATGCCGGCAACGGCCTGATGACGGTGACCCTGACCGCCACCAACGGCCTGCTCAGCCTGGGCAGCCTCAGCGGCATCAGCCTGGTGACCGGTACTGGCCTGAACAACATCACCATGACCTTCGAGGGCACCCGCAGCAACATCAACGCGGCGTTGCAGACCCTCACCTTCAGGCCGTCGAACAACTTCCTCGGCGCTGCCAGCGTGACTATCGAGACCAACGACAACGGCAACTCCGGTACCGGTGGAGCCAAGTCCGACGTCGACACCATCTCGATCAACGTCATTCCGATGAACCCGAAGGTCATAAACGTCTCGGCACAAGGCCTGGACCGTACCGTGAAGGTCGGCGACGAAGTGCTGATCAGCATGACCTGGGACCAGGTGGTCAACGTCGATCTCAGCAGTGGCCGCCCGACCTTGCTGCTGGAAACCGGCCTGGTGGACCGCAACGCGCAGTATGTCAGCGGCAGCGGCAGCAACACCCTGGTCTTCAAGTACACCGTGCAGGCAGGTGATATCAGCGCCGACCTGGACTTCCAGAGCACGGCGGCGCTGCAGATGAACGGCGCGGTGATCAGCAACAACACCAGCGACCTGGCAGTCCTGACCCTGCCGACCATAGGTGGCGCCGATTCTCTCGGCGGGCGCAGCAATATCGTGGTCGACGGCGTAGTGCCGGTAGTGGGCAGTGTCTCCGCACCCGTGGATGGCACCTACATCATCGGCCAGGACCTGGACTTCACCGTCAACTTCAGCGAAGCGATGACGGTTGATACCAGCACCGGCGTCCCGCGTATCGCCGTGACCCTGGATACCGGCGGCACCGTCTGGGCCGAGTACGTCTCCGGCAGCGGCAGCAGCGCCCTGGTGTTCCGCATGGTAGTCACCAGCGGCCAGCTGGACAGCAACGGCATCACCCTGGGCAGCAGCATCGACACCAATGGTGGGGCGATCACCGATCTGGCCGGCAACGCCACCGTGACCACCCTGAACGGCGTGGCCAGCACGGCAGGCGTCAATGTCGACGGCATCGCGCCGAGCGTGGCCAGCGTGACGCCGCCGGCGGATGGCAGCTACAAGCCCGGTGATGTACTGACCTTTACCGTCAATGCCAGCGAAGCCGTGCAGATCGGCAGCCTGGCGCCGCGCCTGACGCTGGATGTGGGCGGGGTGACCCGTTACGCCAGCTACGTGTCCGGTAGCGGTACCGACAGGCTGGTGTTCCAGTACGTGGTGCTGAGCGGTGACAACGACGCAAATGGCATCGCTGTCAGCAGCCTGGATCTGCGCGGCGATCAGCTGACCGACCTGGCCGGCAACGCGATCGATCCGGCCTTGGGCAACGGCAACCTGCCGGGCGTGCTGGTCGACACCACTGCACCGATCGCCAGCAATATCGTGCGCGTCGGCGCCAGCCCGAGCAACAGCAGCTCGGCCAGTTTCACCGTGACCTTCAGCGAGGATGTGAGCGGGGTTGATGTCAGTGACTTCACCCTGGCCCTGGGCGGCTCGGCGGCCGGCAGCATCGCCAGCGTTACCCGCGTCGACGGCCGCACCTACACCGTGCTGGTCGACAACCTGGCGGGTATCGGCAGCGTACAGCTCAACCTCAATGCCAGCGGTACCGGCATCGCCGATGCCGCCGGCAACGCCTTGGTCGGCGGCCTGAGCGGCGCCAGCTACAGCATCGACCGCGTCGCGCCGAGCGTGACCCATGTCGATGTGCCGAATGGCGGCACCTATGTGGCGGGGCAGAACCTCGACTTCACCGTGCACATGGACGAAGCCGTGCTGCTCGATACCAGCAACGGTTCGCCACGCCTTGAAGTGACCCTGGACAACGGGCAGACCGCCTATGCGACCTACCTGTCCGGCGCTGGCAGCAGCACCCTGGTGTTCCGCTTGACCGTGGCGACCGGCCAGCTGGATACCACTGGCATTGCCATCGGCAGCGCGATCCAGCTCAATGGCGCAACCCTGCGCGATGCCATTGGTAACGATGCGCACACCGCACTCAACGGCCTGCCGAACACCAGCGCTATCCTGGTCGATGCCGTGGCGCCAACGGTCAGTAGCCTCGATTTGCCAGCCAGCGGTGCCTACAAGGCTGGTGATGTGCTGCGCTTTACCGTCAATGCCAGCGAGGTCGTCAACGTCAACGGTACGCCACGCCTGGCCCTCAACATCGGCGGCGTGACCCGTTACGCGGACTACGTTTCCGGCAGCGGCAGCTCGGCGCTGGTGTTCGAGTACACCATCGTCTCGCCAAACACCGCCAACAGTGGCATCGGCCTGCCGGGCAGCATCGACCTGAATGGCGCGACCCTGCGTGATCTGGCCGGCAACGCCATGAACCTGAACCTCAACGCCCCTGGCACCGCCAGTGGGGTGATCGTCGATACCCAGGCGCCGGAAATCGCCAACATCGCCCGCGTCGAAGTCACACCGACCCATGCCGGCAGCGTGCACTACACCGTCACCTTCAACGAGAACGTCAGCGGTGTGGACAGCGCCGATTTCAGCCTTGCCTTCACCGGCAGCGCCAACGGGCGCATCGCCTCGATCACCCGCATCGACGGGCGTACCTACGAGGTGCTGGTGGATAACCTGGCCGGCGCCGGCAACGTGCGCCTGGACCTGAACGGCAGCAACACCGGTATCGTCGATGTCGCCGGCAACCCGGTCAGCGGCGGCCTGGCCGGCAGCGTGTACAGCATCGACCGCGTCGCGCCATCGGTGACCAGCGTCGGTGTGCCGGCCAGCGGCACCTACACCGCCGGGCAAACCCTGGACTTCACCGTCAACACCGATGAAGCGGTACTGGTCGACAGCAGCACCGGTAATCCACGCCTGGCCGTTACCCTGGACAACGGCCGGGTGGTCTACGCCGACTACCTGGCCGGCTCCGGCAGCACGGCGCTGACCTTCCGCCTGACCGTGACCAATGGCATGGCTGGCAACAGCACCTTCGCCGTGGCGTCGAGTATCGACAGCAATGGCGGCACCCTGCGTGATGCCATCGGCAACGACGCCAATACCGGCCTGCACAATGTCGGCAATACCCGTGGCATCCTGGTCGATGCCCGTGCACCGCAGCCAAGCAGCATCGTCGTGGAAGGGCCGGTGCTGCCGACCGACCGCAGCCTGAGCTTCACCCTGACCTTCGACGAGGCGGTCAGTGGTGTCGATGCCAACGACTTCAGCGTGCTGGGCACTGCCAGTGCCAGCGGTGTGGTGCAGTCGGTGCAGCGTATCGACGCGCAGACCTACCGCATCGTGGTCGGCGACCTGCGCGGGCAGGGCACCTTGTCCCTGAGCCTCAACGCGCTGAACAGTGGCATCCAGGATGGCGCCGGCAACCTGCTGGTGCAGTCCTTGGCCAGCGCCGCCCAGGCCCAGCAGACCCAGGATGTCGGTGATCTGGAATACCGCATCAACCCGCCGGACACCTCGCTTGTCATACAACCTTCGGTGATCCAGCCGCAGGTGCCGGGCATCGTCATCAACCAGAGCCTCTCGCCGCTGGTTCCCGGCCCCCTGTTTGACGTGCGTACCGTGGGCGGCGACCTGAAACCGCTGGGCACCATCTTCCTCGGCCAGGCCGGCAGTGCGCCGAGCTTTATCGCCCAGGTGTTCGGCAGCAGCGACAGCGGCCTCGGTGGCGGCGACGGCCAGGGCTTCCTGGGCTTCGGCGGGGGCAACGGCGGCGTCTTCGGCGCCAGCACCTTCGCCACCCTTTTCGGTCGCGAGGTACCCGGCGTCACCGAGCTGAACGTGTTCAGCGCCGGCCAGTGGAAACAGAGCGAGCTTAACCAGGGGCTGCGCGGGGTGTTCGGCGTACCAACCTTCGGCCAGCAACTGCAGCAAATCCACGAAGCCGACCAGCGCCAGGTGCGTGAGTTGGCCAAGGCCTTGGCAAAACCGGCAGAGATCGGCCAGCGGGCATGAAAGGCAGCACAACTTTTGATAATCGAGCCGTACCAGGGGGCGGCCCAAGGATGAACAAGAAACACACACTGTTTGCCGCCAGTCTGTTGGCATTGGCCATTGGCGGCTGCGCCGTCAAGACCGACCCGATCGAGCGCAGTGCCAGCGAAGCGCGTGCCCGTGCTGACCTGGCGCAGATCTACAAGGACCAGGAACCCCTCAACGGACCTCTGACCCTGCACCAGGCCATGGCCCGTGCGGTCAAGTACAACCTCGAAGCTCGCCTGAAGGTGATGGAAGAAGCCCTGGGCCAGCGTCAGCTGGACCTCGCCCAGTTCGACATGCTGCCGCGCATGGCCCTGTCGGCGGGCTATGCCGGCCGTAACAACGTCAGTGCGTCGAGCAGCCAGAGCATCCGCACCGGTACCCAGTCCCTCGAACCTTCGACCTCGCAGGACCGTGACCGCGACGTGGCCGACCTGACCATGGTCTGGAACGTGCTGGACTTCGGTGTCAGCTACCTGGGCGCCAAGCAGCAGTCCGACCAGCGCTACATCCTCCAGGAACGCAAGCGCAAGGTGATCCACACCATCACCCAGGACGTGCGTTCGGCCTATTGGCGCGCCGTGGCGGCGGAGCGCCTGCTGAGCCAGATCGATAACCTGATGGGGCGCATCGAGCAGGCCCGTATCAACAGCCAACTGATGAGCGCCCAGCGAATCGGTGACCCGGTCCAGGCCCTGAGCTACCAGCGCGCCCTGATCGAGGCAACGCGCCAACTGCAGGAGCAGCGCCGCGCGCTGACCCTGGCCAAGACCGAACTGGCGGCGCTGATCAACCAGCCGATGGACAAGCCCTACACCCTGGCGCTGGATGACAACTATGCGGTGCCGCAGCTGAACGCCGACTTCGCCAAGCTGGAGCAGCAGGCCCTGGCCAGCCGCCCGGAACTGCGCGAGCAGGACTACCAGTCGCGCATCAGCGCCACCGAAACCCGCAAGGCCATGCTGCGCATGCTGCCGGGCCTGGAGTTCTCGGCCGGTGGTCACTACGACAGCAACACCTTCCTGACCAATCAGAGCTGGGCCGACTACGGCCTGAAGGTTACCTGGAACCTGTTCAACGTGATGTCCGCGCCGACGGCGATCAAGGTCGCCAAGGCCGGGGAAAACGTCGCCGATGCACGCCGCCAGGCGATGTCCGTGGCGGTCATGGCGCAACTGTACGTGGCGCGGGCCAACTTCGAGGAAGCCAGCCATCAGTTCAAGACCAGCGAAGAGATGGCCAACCTCGACGGGCAGATCGCCGAGCAACTGCGCAACCGCTTCAAGACCAACAATATCGGTGAGCTGGAGCTGATCCAGGGCGAGCTGAACAATCTGCAGACCCAGCTCAAGCGCGACCTGTCCTACGCTGAAATGCGCAATGCCTACTCTCAAGTGTTCGTCAGCACGGGGGCGGATCCGCTGCCCAACGCGCTGGCGGATGACAAGGTGCAGACCATCGCCAATGCCTTGCAGGCTAGCGAGGACAACTGGAACCGTTGAGTTTGCTGTGGAGCTGATGACCTCATTGTCGGCAACGTCGGCTCTGTGAGAGCCGGCGTAGCCGCCGATGAGGTTGGGCCCTACGCTGAACCCCCGATCAGAAATTTTCCAGAACGATCTTCCCCCGCGCTTTACCGCTTTCAATGACCGAATGGGCGCGCTTGAGGTTTTCGGCGTTGATCGCACCGAAGTGCTCGCCAAGGGTGGTCTTGAGAACACCCGCATCGATCAGCTGCGAAACACGCTCGAGCAGTTGGTGTTGCTTGATCATGTCCTCGGTCTTGTACAGCGAACGCGTGAACATGAGCTCCCAGTGCAACGAAAGCGACTTGCGCTTGAGCGGCATGACATCGAGCTGCGCGGGGTCGTCGATCAGTGCGAGCTTGCCTTGTGGACGAAGCACTTCAACCAGCTGGGTAAGGTAGCTATCGGTGTGCGTCAGGCTGATCACATAGTCGACCGGATTGAGCTTGAGCGCTTCCAGCTGAAGAGGGATCGACTGGGTGTGGTCGATGACGTGATGGGCGCCCAGTTCCTTCACCCAGCCTTGGGTTTCAGGCCGTGAGGCGGTGCCGATGACGGTCAGTTGCGTGAGCTTGCTGGCAAGCTGAACCAGGATTGAACCGACACCACCGCCAGCGCCGATAACCAGAAGACGTTGACCCTTGCCGGCATGCTCTTCAATGCCCAGGCGGTCGAACAGCAACTCCCAGGCGGTGATGGCGGTAAGCGGCAAGGCCGCAGCGCTTGCGTTATCCAGGCTGCGGGGCTTGTGCCCAACGATGCGCTCATCGACTACATGAAGCTCACTGTAGCTGCCGGGGCGATCAATCGCGCCAGCGTAGAACACCTCATCGCCCGGTTGGAACAACGTCACCTCAGCGCCTGTTTCGCGGACGACACCGACAGCATCCCAGCCGAGAACCTGCGGCTGCTCACCTCCACGGCTTGCGCGGATTTTCGTATCGACAGGGTTTACAGCAATAGCCTTGACCTCCACCAGAAGGTCCCGGGCACCCGGTTTGGGCGCGGGCAGTTCCGCGTCATAGAGCGATTGCGGGTCATCGATAGGCAAACCGGGCTGGGTATAAACGACGGCTTTCATTGGCGCTACCTCCAGTGAATTCAAAAGTGGGTGCAGGCTATTTGTTTCGGTTCATTCAAGATACAGCCTGAATGGAGTAAGACTTTATCTGCTGCGATGAAAATTGGGTGAAGCAGCCATGACCGGGCTGGCTAGCTCCACCCAGCGAACGGGGATCACCTGGCGTTGTAGCGGGGAGCAAGCTGGTTGCTGGACAGCTGACCGAACAGGGCCTTGCGGCTGGCTTCATAGCGTTCGAACGACTGCAGGTCGTGCATCGAGGGGATGGAGATCGCTACATCGTCGTCGAAGTCCTGCAAGGCACCGTCCACCAGGTCCTGGGCCGACATGACGATGGCGGGGTCCAGGTTCTCGAGCGGCAAGCCGCCGATCTGCCAGAGATCGGTGGCAGTGGCCCCTGGCAGCACCGCCTGGATCTTGATGCCTGTATCCGCAAGCTCCTTGTGCAGGGACTGGGTAAAGGCGGTGACATAGGCCTTGCTGCCGCCGTACACGCCATTGAGCAGCTCCGGCGCCAGGCTGACGATGGAGGAGATGTTGATGACGGCGCCTTGCTTGCGAGCCACAAACCCTGGAACGGCCGCATAAGTGAGGCGGGTGAGGGCGGTGACGTTGAGGGCGATCATTTCGGCCATGCGCTCGACGTCGCTTTCCAGCAGCGTGGTGTGAGTGCCAATGCCCGCGTTGTTTACCAGCAGGCTGATGCTGGCGTCCTCACGTAGCTTGCGTTCTACCTTGGCCAGGTCTTCTGCGTTGGCCAGATCGGCCGGGAACACCTCCACGTTCTGTTGGGTTTGCGTGGTGAGCCGGCTGGCCAGCGTGTTGAGGCGTTCGCGATTTCGCGCGACCAGCACCAAGTCGTAACCTTGACGTGCCAAACGTTCCGCGTAGATGGAACCGATGCCGGTGGAGGCGCCGGTGATGAGAGCCGTGCCTTTGAATGGCTGGGTCATGATCATGCTCCGTGGTTGGGGTGTGAAGCCATGATGCAGAAGGTCGCTTTCGTCTTAAACGACGCATATGATACGTTTTTAGGACATTGAACAAGGAGCTCCAACCATGCACCGGGTCGGCTACCTCATCACCGAAGGTTTCCAGATCATGTCGCTGGCAACGCAGGCCGTATTCGAGTTCGCGAACATCGTCGCCGGCGAAGCGGTCTACAAGATCCAGAACTTCTCCATCGAGGGTGGCACAGTGCGCTCTTCTCTGGGGATGTACATGGACACCCTGCCGTTGGGCGCTCCTGGTCTGGCCGACACCTGGATGGTCACGGGGACTTTGACCCCGCTGACGCCGCCGAGTGAGAAGGTGCTGGCCAGCGTCCGAGGTTTTGTCGACGGTGCTCGACGTACCGCAGGCCTGTGTACCGGCTGTTTCATCCTGGCCCAGGCGGGTGTCCTCGATAACCGGCGAGCCACGACGCACTGGGCCTATGCGAAAAAGCTGCGTGAACTGCATCCGGACATTGAAGTGGAAGATGATCGGATCTTCATTGTCGATGGGCAGATCTGGACCTCCGCTGGCATGACCGCAGCCCTGGATATGGCGCTTGGCATGGTGGAAAAGGATCTGGGGACCGAGATGGCCAGGTCAGTGGCGCGAAAGCTGGTGATGCACCAACGTCGTTCCGGCGGGCAATCGCAACATTCCGAGCTGTTGGCCCTTTCGCCGAAGTCGGACCGGATTCAGAGCGCCCTGGATTACGCGCGCAAGCACCTGAGTCGTCCGTTGAGTGTCGAGGAGCTGGCTGAAGCTGTGCATTTGAGCCCCCGGCAATTCACTCGCGTATTCACTGCCGAGACCGGACAATCACCTGCCAAGGCCGTGGAAAACTTGCGGCTCGAAGCTGCCAGGCTGATGATCGAGCAGAGCCGGCACAGCCTGGACGTGGTGGCGAAGGAAGCCGGGTTCAGGGATCGGCGGCATATGCGCGAGGTCTTCATTCGCGGCTATGGCGTACCCCCGCAAGCGGTGCGAAGGGACGCCAGGCTGGTGGAGTGATGACAAGGGGTTGATCCGCTGGCTAGCCAGAGGCTTTTGCCGTACTTGCCAAATGCTTCTGCAAAGCGCTCGCCGCTCGCTGGCCCGTCTGATCGTCGACGCCCGCCTTCAGAGTCTGGCACAGCTGGTCAAGCTGCCCTCGCGTGATCCCGGTGTTCATGCTAATGCGCATGTGTGCCTGGAGCTGCGGCTCCACACCCACCAGCGCGCACAGCATGCCCACGGTAGCCACTTCTCGCGTTTGCCAATCCAGGTTGTCTCGCTCGAAGATGTCGCCAAACAAGTGAGCACGCAGGTACTGATTGGCAATCGGGGCGAAGTCGAACAAGGGGCCTTCAACCGGTGATCCCGAAAGTTTCGTCTGATTGGCTGTACCAGCAGCCAGCAAGGCATCGCCTTGAGGGATCGGACGACTGGGCTCGTGGCCTGGAGCGTCAGTGATGCCGCGCTGCTTGCGTGATTCGAGTACCTGCATCAGCTCAGACAGCGCATTGAGAGAGCGAGGGAAGCCGGCGTAGGCGTAGAGCTGCACGAGCACTTCGCGCAGTTCGCTGATGGTCAGACCTGTTTCAAGGGCCTGGTCCAGAGCAGTGTACAAGCGCGGCATGTCGCCAGCGGCGGCGAGCGCGGCCAGGATGACAACTGCTTGCTGTTGTTCGCTGAGGGAAGTCGAACTCGATTGAAGCAAAGTGGTTGAGGTCATTTTTCTCAGTCTCTTTTGGTGGGTATGCCAAGGAACACATCGTCAGTGACGGGCTTCAGCCAGTCCACGGCCTTGCCCTCCAGCAACTCATTGATCGCAACGTGCTGCATGGCCGTGGTGTCGGTCGCGCCGTGCCAGTGACGTCGGCCACAGTTGCACCAGATCAGATCGCCCGCGCGGATCTCGGTCTTTGGCCCATCCTCGCATTGCGTCCAACCCACGCCATCGGTGACCAGCAAGGCCTGGCCCAGAGGATGGGTGTGCCAGTGGGTTCGGGCACCCGGCTCGAAGTTGACCACCGCAATGCCAATCCGGGCTGGGGCCGGGGCCATGAATACACGGTCGATTCGCACGCGTCCCGTGAACCAGTCAGCGAGCCCCTGGATCGCTTTGGCTGAACCCGCGCGGTGAACCTGCATATCGGCGTCGTGAAGATTGTTGTCAGTCATGGCGTTGGCAGCCCCTCAAAATACGTGTTGAGAGAACTGTACCGACCGCGTTTTAATTCGAGTATCGGCAAAATACAGAAAGCGGTTTGAAGCTGGGCTTAATAATGAAAGCAGACAACTTGAGCGATCTGGTGGTTTTCGTCGCGGTGGCCAGGGAGCGTAATTTCACCCGGGCGGCTGCCTGCCTGGGGGTATCCCCATCGGCTGTCAGCCAGACAATTCGCGGACTGGAGGAGCGCCTAGGGGTGCGACTACTGACGCGTACCACCCGCAGCGTCACCCGCACTGAAGCGGGGGAGCGCCTGCTGCAAGAGATCGCGCCCCTGCTGGATCAGATCGAAGGGCACCTGGGTGCGCTGACGGAATTCGGGCAACGCCCGTCAGGCACGGTGCGCATCACCGCTGACGAATTCGCCGCCCGTCATGTGCTTTGGCCAAAGCTGCAGCCGGTCATCGAGTCCTACCCTGACATCACGATCGAGTTGATGACCGACTACGGCCTGACAGACATCGTTGCCGAGCGATTCGATGCGGGCGTGCGACTGGGCGGCATCATCGATGCCGACATGGTGGCGGTACCCATCGGCCCACCCATGCGCATGGTCACCGTCGCGTCACCCGCCTACCTGAAGCGATACGGCATCCCCCAGCGGCCTGAAGCATTGATGAGCCACCGCTGCATCAATTTGCGCTTGCCTACGCACGGAGGCCTTTACCCCTGGGAGTTCACCCACGATGGCAACGAGTTCCGTGTCCGCGTGCAAGGGCCACTGATCATGAACAGCTCACTGCAGATACTCGATGCCTGCCTGGCCGGGGCTGGGCTGGCCCAGGTGACCGATGTCCATGCGCAGGCGTACCTGCGTAGCGGGGCGCTTGTGGAGGTGTTGGGGCAGTGGTCGGAGCGTTTCCCTGGCTATCATCTTTATTACCCGACGCGGCGGCAGCAAACCGCTGCTTTCAAGGTGGTTCTGGACGCACTGCGCGGCGACCTCGATTTACCCGTTAATTGAGGCGCTCAATCAATGCTGGCACCACGGCGCAAATCGGCGATGTCGCGTTTGGCCGGGGTGCCGAACTGGCGGCCATACTCGCGGCTGAATTGAGACGGGCTTTCATATTGCGCCGAAACCGCGCAGGTGGGCGCGTCGCAGGGTGGGCCTAACTCGAAAGCGATGCGCCGATCCTGCAGGCGCGTGTAGTTCTGGAGGGTGCTGCACCGGAACCCTTGGCCGGCTGTCCGACACTGTCATTTGATTTGGATTGTTGGCGCATGGACGGTGATCTACCGCTGACAACCTTGCAGAGGGCAGGCCGATGAAAAGACGAGGCGAAACCTATCGACAGTGGTGCGACCCGATCTTGCACCACCAAACCCATGAGGAGGCGCTCGACAACGGGGCCTGCCTTGAGGTGCAGTCTCGCTTGTCACGCACGGGCGCCACCCAGTTGTTCATCGGCGTCTATCGCGCAGACGGATCGGTATTGTATGAACGGTTCTATCGCCAACGCCCCGGTGAAACCATGAGCCGGGCGATGGTATGGGGTGTCGAGCATGCCCGGCGTGTCGCAAGTAATGACGAGTCGGCGGGTGTCGAAATGGCAGGCCCTTGAGCGCTGAGCTGCCTGCCCGGTAAGCCTGGGCCAGCGCGCCCGGGCAGGCGCGCTGGGGAGGGTCAGGCGGCGCGTTGTTCGCCCTTGAGCAGTTTCTTCTGGGCTTGCATGGCTTGACCCATGTCTTCCAGTGCCTGTTTGCCCAGCAGTTTGCGAGCGGTGGGGAACAACTCGCTTTCCTCCTCCTCGATATGGTGCTCCAGCAACTCTTTCATCACCTTGACCCGGCCGGCGAATTCCACGGTACCGGCCTCGGTCGCCAGCAGGTCGGGGATCACCAGCGAGTCGACCGTACGGTGTTCCTCCTTGGCCTCGTAATACATCTTTGCTTCTTCCTTGCCGCCGGCCTGCTTGATCGCCGGGTACAGGATCTGTTCTTCCAAAGCCGTATGGATGCTTACCTCTTGCTTGATGCGTTCAAGCAATTCGGCCCGCTTCTTCACGGCACGCTCGGTGGTCGAGGACAGTTCCTCAAGCAGTTTCTTCACCAGTTGATGGTCCTGGATCAGCAGTTCGATTGCGTTCATGGGACACCTCTTCAGGGGCTGGGAAAAATCACGGTTGCCTTCGATGGAGTGGGCCACAAGCGGCGAGGTTCAATGCAGTTGATCAGCGCACGGGCCGGGAAGTGTCCGGCCAGTGACATTCTCCGGAGGGTAGAGGGGCAGGCTCGCCGCGAGACGAGCCCTTTTTTGCGCTAGAGGATGGGTTTGCCACCCGTGACGGCATAACGTGACCCGCTGATGTAGCTGGCTTCATCCGAGGCAAGCAGCACGTAAATCGGCGCGACTTCGACCGGCTGGCCGGGGCGTCCCATGGGGTAGCTGGAGCCGAAGTTCTTGACGGCTTCATCAGGCATGGTCGCCGGGATCAACGGTGTCCAAATGGGGCCAGGCGCCACACAGTTCACCCGTATTCCCTGCTTGCCGAGTAGCTGGGCCAGGCCAGCCGTGAAGTTGGCGATGGCACCTTTGGTAGTGGCGTAGGCCAGCAGCTGGGGCGAAGGATCGTCTGAATTCACCGAGCTGGTATTGATGATCGAACTGCCCTTGGGCATTGATGGCAAAGCCCGTTGGCAGATGCGGAAGATGGCGGTGATGTTGACGTTGAAGGTCATCAACCATTCATCGTCGTCGATTTCATCAAGGGTTTCGTGAGCCATCTGGAACGCAGCGTTGTTGACCAGGATATCGATGCGACCGAACTGCTCGACGGTCTTGTCGACGATGTCATAGCAATGCTGCTTGTGCGCCAGGTCGCCGGGAAGCAGCAGGCATTTGCGACCCGCCGCCTCCACCCAGCGGGCAGTTTCTTGAGCATCTTCATGCTCGTCGAGGTAGGCAATGGCAACATCTGCACCTTCACGCGCATAGGCGATGGCCACAGCGCGGCCTATACCGCTGTCGGCGCCGGTGATCAACGCGATCTTGCCTGCAAGCCGATCATGCCCTGCATAGGTCTGTTCGCCGCTGTTCGGATACGGGTCCATCTTGCTCTGCGAACCGGGAACCGGTTGCGGCTGTGAGGGGAAGGGAGGGGTGGGATATTCGCTCATGGTAATAGCTCCTGCATTGACGAACGGACATACCCGTTTGAAAGAGCGACAAGCAAAGTGTTGGACGTAATTGGGGCTCGCAGCGACGGACGGAGTATTTTACCAATGGCACTGAATTTCAGTGAGGTGCAGTTCTACCTGAGGGATGCTTCAGTTTGCTTGACTCAGCGGGGCAAGGCCCCTTTATCGACGCACACAACGCACGACAAAGGGGCAGGTGCAGCGCTTAGCTGGCCAACGCCTTGATCAATTGCTCATTGAAGGCCGGGATGTCGTCCGGTTGGCGGCTGCTGATCAGGTTGCCATCCACCACAACCTCTTCATCCACCCAGTTACCGCCAGCGTTGCGAATATCGTCCTGCAACGTCTTGTAGCTGGTCATCCGCTTGCCCTGTGCCAGGCCCGTCGACACCAGCAGCCAGGCACCGTGGCAGATCACCGCCAGCGGCTTGCTTGCCGAGTTGTGGCTTTTCACCAGCTTCTGCGCCCCGCCAATCATCCGAATCGTGTCGGAGTTCTGTACGCCGCCAGGCAGCACAATGGCGTCGTATAGATCGAGCTGGGCACTGTCGAACGTTGCATCCACCTCAAACGCGTCGGCGGGTTTGTCGTGATTCCAGCCGCGTACAGTTCCTTCTTTGTCACTCAGGATATCGACCACAGCGCCGTTTTTTTCCAAGGCTTCACGGGGCCCGGTCAGCTCTACTTGTTCAAAGCCATCGGTGACCAGAAAGGCCACTCGCTTGCCATTCAATTGCATGCTCATCGTTAATTCTCCGTTCTCTATAGTCCTGGGGTTGGCTGGGAAACGTTTATCGGCGCCGACGTTGTGAATGGGTGATGACGAAGCCGGCAAGAAAGCCGATAACCGCGGCACTCAACAACAGGGGTGCTTTACTTTTCGGGGTTCGCCAACCGCCCTCGATACTTCGTCGGCCACTTGGCGGTGCGAACAGATTGCCGGAAGACCACTCTGCGCTAGGGCTGCGGTTCAACCCCCACCGTGTAAGCCATCCCGAGAGCGTAGGCAGACCGGGCAGCAGATAGCTGGCTAAATGCGCCAGACGAGCGCTTGCGCCCACGGTGGTGTTAGCGCGAGGTGAGATCGCGCAGGCCACCATGGCCTGGGCCACGAGCTCAGGGTCGTAGAGAGGCCCAGGCGGTTTGAGTGCATGGCCGGTGTAGTTGCCGCCATCACGAAAGCCTGGGGTGTCCATGACGGCGGGGTAGATGTCGCAGACGTGGATGTTGGGGAACTCAGTGAGTTCGCCCCTCAGTGCTTCAGTGAGCCCACGCAAGCCGAACTTGCTTGCTGAATAAGCTGCGGCATAGGGTTGTGCAATCCAGCTTCCCAGGGACAAGGTGTTGATCAGCGTGCCGCTGCCCTGTTTCTTGAAGTAGGGCAGCGCCACGTAGGCCCCTCGAAGGTAGCCCACCAAGTCGGTCTGGATGACCTGCTCATGGGCTTCGAGCGGTGTCTCCTCGAAACTACCCAGGGCACCTACGCCGGCGTTGTTCACCCAGATGTCTATTCGTCCATGGCCGAACTCGGCAGCACGGGCTGCCAAGGCTTGTACCTGATCGCTCTGGGTCATGTCGGTGGTCACGGCTACAGCATCGGTGCCGCAGTCTGTGCATTCATCCAGCGTTTCGAATAGCGCTTGCTCATCCCGTGCCGCCAGCACCAGACGCGCGCCTTTGCAGGCAAATGCATGGGCTGCGGCGCGGCCTATGCCACTGGACGCTCCGGTGATTACAACCACCTTGCCGCGCAGCGGGCCTGTGATCGGCGAGCCAGTCAACGGCGGTGGTTCATCGGCGGGTGAAAGGGGTGCGTTTATCGGCGCCGTGAAAGTCTCACTGACTTCAATGGGTGAGAGCTGGAGGGAGGTGCCGTCCACAAGATTCAAGGTCAAGTTGCTGATGGTGCCGGCCACCCGATCAGGGAACACGGGCTCTCCTTCAGCATCGAGGCTGTCGTAAATGAACTGGTCACCTTCCAGCCATCCTACAGCCGTCAAAAGTTCCGGGCCCAGGTAATACTTGCCATCCTGAAAGAAGCCAGGGAATTGATGGGCGCGTTCAAGGTTTTCAACGCTATACCGTTCACCCGGCTTCATACCTGTCGATTGATCAATCATGGTGCAAGCTCCCGTGAGGTTTATACGTAGTCAGGGCCCAACGTTCCTGATGCCGCCCCTGGAACAAGGATCACCTTCCGGCAGTTGTCCTCTTTCTGATCGAACAGCTTGTAGCCCATGGCTGCCTCCTCTAATGCAAGGCGGTGGGTGACTATCAGTTCGGGCTGCAGGCGTCCTGCTTCGATATGCTCGAGTAGCTCGGGAAGGTATTTTTGAACATGGGTTTGGCCCATCTTGAAGGTCAGGCCTTTGTCGAAGGCATCACCGAACATGAAACCGTGGATGAACCCCGCATAGACCCCGGGTACGCTGACTACACCGCCACGTCGCACAGCCGCAATGCTCTGGCGCAGGGCCTTGCCGCTGCTGCCTTCCAGCTTCAAGGCCGTCATCACGGTCTCAGTAGTGCTGCCTTTGGCTTCAAATCCGACCGCATCGATGACCGCATCCACGCCACGCATGCCTGGGGTCTGGCGAATGATGCTGTCGGCAGGATCGTCATCCTTTGCGAAATTGATCGGGATGATGCCGTAAGCATCCTGGGCATAGGCCAACCGGTAGTCGTTGTCATCGACCATGAAGAGGGTGGAGGCGCCCAGCATCCGTGCACAGGCCGCACTCAACAGCCCCACGGGGCCCGCGCCGTAGATCGCCACCGATGCCCCCTGGCCGATTTCTGCGTTGATGACTGCTTGCCAGGCAGTAGGCAAGATGTCGGACAGGAACAGCACTTTGTCATCGGCGAGGGTCGTCGGCACTTTGAATGGCCCGACGTTGCCTTTGGGCACCCTGACATAATCGGCTTGGCCTCCAGGGACGCCGCCATACAGATGGCTGTAACCGAACAAAGCTGCGCCGGGTGGAATGCCCTTTTTGTTGATGATCGCTCCGCGCCCGGTGTTGGTGGTTTCGCAGGCAGCAAACAGATCGTGCTGGCAAAAGAAGCAACTGCCACAGGCAATTACAAACGGGACCACGACGCGGTCGCCAACCTGCAGGTTTGTCACGTCTTTGCCGACGTCTTCCACGATGCCCATGAACTCGTGGCCGAAGATATCGCCGTGCTCTGTTTCCGGTATCTTGCCTCGATAGAGGTGGAGGTCGGACCCGCAGATGGCGGTAGCGGTCACCCTCAGGATGATGTCGTCCGCGTCGAGGATGATGGGGTCCGGGACGGTATCGACCCGGACATCGTTAGCGCCGTGGTAAGTCAGTGCTCTCATGCTGCTCGCTCCTGCATCACAAAAAATCGTGGGGGTATGCAGGGGAAGCCTCGTGGGCGGGCAAAGTTCAGAGCAACTTGTTCAGTGGTGATCGTGGATACTGAAAGGGCCAGCAAGCGCTAGTCGACGATACCCAATACCCAGGCGAACTGGCTGATGCTGGCGAGGTTGGGCAGTATGGCCCATGGCCTGTATTCACGGTGTCGAGCAGGGGGCCTTCGGGTTGTCCTTGTGTACGCCCTCATCGCCGCCCTGTTCGAGCGCCATCAGCGCAGGCATGTCGAGTATTTCCACCAGCCTGCCCTGCAGGCCGACGATACGCAGTGCGCGCAGGCGAGCGACGGAACGGCACACGGTTTCCAGGCGCAGGCCCAGGTACGAGGCCATGTCCTCGCGGGACATGCGCAGCACGAAGCCATGGGCAGAGTAACCGCGGCTGACAAAGCGTTTGGACAGCCCCACCAGGAAGCTGGCCAGGCGTTGCTCGGCGGTGAGGTTGCAGAGCATCAGCACGCGCTCGTGCTCACGTACGATCTCCCGGCTCATCAAGCGATTCAGGCTTTGCTGCAGCACGGGAAAGTCGCGCGCCAGGGTTTGCAGGCGGTGGTAGGGCACCGGGCAGACTTCGCTGTCTTCCAGGGCAATGGCGTCGCAGACATGGCGCTCGGTGGCAATGGCATCGAGGCCGAGCACGTCACCCGGCATCCAGAAATTGATCACCACGCCTTGGCCTTCGACGCTGTTGAGGCTGGTCTTGAAGCTGCCGCAGCGCACTGCATAGAGCATGGTCAGTGGGTCATTGGCATTGAACAGCGCGGCGCCCTTGCGAATGCGCATGCGTGGCCCTATCAGGGCGCCCAGGCAGCTGTTGTCGTGAAGGGGCAGGCCGGTGGGCAGGCACAGGCCGCTGACGCGGCACTCCTTGCACATGGACGCCAGCGGTCTCAGGTGAATCGGATTGGCCGCGTGCGATATATCGGCATGATCAAGCAGCGTGACCTTCAGTTGCCCGGACATCGTCAGGCCTCCTTCGCGCATCGACGTTCGGCCGACCCGCTACGGGGTGGGCAATTGGCCAACCTGTCGAACGAGTGGGGGGCGTTGAGGCGGGCAAGCAAGCGCTCGACGAATTGTTCGGCCTCAGCGGACGAGGTGAAGCTTACCCGGCAGTCATCCAGGCGTACCCACCAGCGGTTGTGTTCGGTGTTCTTCTCGACGTAGACGTTCATCGGAGCCTCCAAAGCCTGCATCAGCAAGACAACTGCGTGACAGTGCAAAACGAAGGCGTCCCTGCCGACAGCGGACCGAGGGCGCAGATGAGTTTGTCCTCGCGCACGATACGGTTCTTCTCAACGAAAACTGCTGCTTTCATGAGCGCCATGGCATGTCTCCCGAGGCACTGCGTGATTGTTCTTGATCTAGGGTCAGCGTGCGCCGGATTTGCCATCAATCATTGATCCGCATCAAGTTTGCACAGGGGCCGAATCGCCGTTCGTCTGCACGCTGCGTGAGTTGACAAACATCAAGCCGCGCGTGCGCCGGTGGCAGATGATCGAAACACGCTTCCCAACTGCAGAGGTGCGCCATGGACAACCCGCAAAGACTGTTGATGATCGCGTCGCCCCTGATGCGCCGAACCCCGGTCTATGACCGCGCTGCGGCGATGGCCAAGGCCAAGGGCATGGCGTTGCACATCGTCGCTTTCGATTACCTGGAGGGGCTGGCCACGGCGGGCCTGGTCAATGACCAGGCACTGGCGGTGATGCGCGACGGCTACGTGCGGCAACACCGTGAATGGCTGGAAAGCCAGGCGCTACCCATGCGGCGCAATGGCGTCACGGTGACCACCGAAGTGGTCTGGGCGCTGCACCCTCTGAACGAGATTCTGGTGCATTTGCGCGAGCAGCCCGTCGCCATGCTGATCAAGGAGTTCGAGCACGAGCCCTGGTGGATGCGCGCCATGTTCACGTCGCTGGACATCCAGCTGTTGCGCGACACGCGCATACCGTTGCACCTGGTGCACAACGCCAGCCACGCCTTGCCCCGCAAGATACTCGCGGCCGTGGACCTGTCCAGGCCCGAGGATCAGTATGAAGGCTTCAATGACCAGATCATCAGCGAAGCGCTGAAACTGGCCTTGCAGTGCAACGCCCAGATCGAATTGCTCTACGTCTACGACCTGGGGTCGATGTACCGCGACGCCGGGGGCAGCCGTGAGCATTCGTACCTGTTCGACTCCAACCTCGCCCAGACCCTTCATGAAGCCCAGAGCGAGGCCTTCCAGACGCTGGCCGAGCGCAATGGCATCGCCAGCGAGCACCGCCACATGCACATGGGCGATCCGGCCAAGGTCTTGGGACTGTTCATGGACAGCCATGACATCGACGTGCTGGTGATGGGCAGTTATCACCACCATGATATCGGCTGGTTCATCGGCAGTACCGCGGAGCGTGTCTTGCACCGGTTGTCCAACAGTGTGCTGGTGATCTCGCCCGAGCATTCCCAGGGGTAAATGCACGAGGCCCGCGAGGGCCTTGTCATTCAGGCGCTCAAGTCCAGTTCATGGACAATTTCGCTGACGTCACCGCCCAGGTAGCGTGAGCTGAAGCCTAGCGCCTTGGTCAGCCGGTGCATGGCGTAGTTGTTTGCCAGGTCCCGGGAGACCATGCACTGGTAGCCATTGCGCCGAGCCGCCTCGATCAGGTGCTGCAACAGGCGCTTGCCCAGGCCTTTGCGCTGCCAGTCCTCACTGACCGCCAGCGCGCATTCGCAGCTCAGGCTGCCCGCTATGCCGGCATAGCGGCTGACACCGACCTGTTGCAACTTGCCGTCCACATGGACCAGTGCGACATAGGCCATGCGCTGATGCTGATCGACCGGCATCCACCGCGGGTCGAGGCTGGGCATTGCGCCGCTGAGCCCGGCGATGAAGCGAAAACGCCTGGCCTCGTAGGCGATCGTGCTCAGGAAGCGCTTGTCCCGTTCGTGGTCTTCCTCGCGCAGCGGGCGGATCAGCACGGCTGAACCGTCGTCAAGCGTTTCGACCCAGTGCTCACAGGCTTGCACCTGTTCAGTTTGCTGCCCGTTCATGTTGCCTCCCGGTGACTTGATCAGTGCCTGGTGCAGCCGTTGTAACGTGGCCAAGCGGTTCGGTTCTGACAATGGTCAAGTTCAGCGCGGATGGCAGTTTTCTGATCTGCATCAAGCGCCATCGAGGCGGTGCGCGGAATATCGCCTGCATCACACCCCAGTGGCGCAAGCCCGGAGGTTCATCATGGGTCAATACCGACAACTGCTGGTGCTGCTCAGCGAGGTCGATGCGCATTCCGCCGCGCTGCGCAGGGCCCTGGCCCTGGCGCACGTCAGTGGCGCCAGCGTGCATGTGCTGGGGCTGTTCGAACCAAGCGAGGAGCACCTGCTGCGTGAGGAACGGCTCAATGAAGCCGACCTCAAACGCCAGTACGAACACTATCGGGCCACGCTGAGCGCCTTGGTCGAACGGCATCGCGGCAGTGGCATCACGCTGACGGTCGACACCCTGAATGCAGACGACATCCGCAGCACGGCGCTCGACTACATCAGTGAACTGCAGCCCGACATGGTCATCAAGGACAGCGAAACCGCCTCGGCCGTGGCGCGGCTGTTCAGTACGCCGCTGGACTGCGCCTTGATGCGGGGGTTCAAGGGCATCACCCAGTTTGTGCCGAAGTCGTCCGTCACGCTGCCCCGGCGCGTTCTGGTTGCCGTGGATACCGCGTTCAGCGAAACACCCGCTGTGCAGGAGCACTTCAACCGTGGGCTCATCCGCGCCGCCCAGGCACTGGCCCTGCAGTGTGATGCGCCGTTGCACCTGTTGTCGGCTTACAACCTGGCCGGCGTGTTCGCCGCGGACATGAATGTGACCCAGGCCTGGATCGACGAGATGCGCGAAGCGCTTCAGGAGCCATTCGACGCCTTGGCCGACGCCGAGGGCGTCGCGCCCGAGCGTCGGCACTTCATGGAAGGCGGCCCGCTACAGGTGATCCGCGAACAGGTGGCCGCACTGGATATCGATGCGCTGGTGATGGGCGTCGTGCAGCCCAAAGGGCTGGACAAGCTGCTGGGCGATACCACCGAACGAATTGTCAGCCATCCACCCTGCAGCGTCCTCGCAGTGCACCCTGACGTAGCCGAAACCTGGGAGCCATAGCCATGCAACTGACCTTTCTTGGCGGTACAGGCACCGTGACCGGCAGCAAATTCCTGTTGACCCGCGACAGCACGCGGGTGCTGGTTGACTGCGGGCTGTTCCAGGGCTTCAAGCAATTGCGCCTGCGCAACTGGGAGCCGCTGCCACCGGCTCTGCGCGCCCTCGATGCCGTGGTGCTGACCCACGCCCACCTTGACCATAGCGGTTATCTCCCGGTGCTGGCGCGGGAGGGCTACAGCGGGCCGATCTATGCCACCCCGGCGACCTGTGCCCTGGCAGAGATCTTGCTGTTGGACAGTGCGCGCTTGCAGGAAGAGCAGGCCGAGCATGCCAACCGCCACGGCTACTCCAAGCACACGCCAGCGCGCCCGCTCTATACCGAGCAGGATGCGAAACGGGCCCTGGCCCTGTTGCAGCCTGTGGAACTGCATCACCCGTTGCCGATTGCCGACGGCATGGAGCTGTTGATGCGCACCGCCGGGCATATCCTCGGCGCGGCAACGGTGCAGATCAGTGCCGAAGGCCAGACCGTGCTGTTCTCAGGTGACCTGGGCCGCCCTCAGGACCCGATCATGCGTGCGCCTGAACTGGTCAGGACGGCGGACGTGCTGTTGATCGAGTCGACTTACGGTGATCGCCAGCACCCTGACGAATCGACCGCGCAGTACCTGGCCAAGGTCATCAATGAAACGCTGCTGCGCCATGGCATCACCCTGGTGCCATCGTTTGCCGTCGGCCGCGCCCAGCTGCTGATGTACTACCTGTACACGCTCAAGCGCGACCGGCTGATCCCGGATATTCCGGTCTACCTGAACAGCCCGATGGCCACCGACGCCACCGCCCTCTACCAGCAGTACCGCAGCGAACATCGGCTGTCGGCCGCCGAGTGCGCCGCCATGTGCCAAGGCACGCATATCGTGCGAACGGTCGATGAGTCCAGGCACCTGGACCAGCTGCGCGAACCGGCGGTGATCATTGCCGCCAGTGGCATGGCCACCGGTGGCCGGGTCCTGCACCACCTCAAGGCGCTGGCCCCCAACCCACGCAACAGCATCCTGTTCTCGGGCTTTCAGGCTGGCGGCACGCGGGGTGCCGATATCGTCGCCGGTGCCCGCAGCGTGCGCTTGCACGGCGAAGACGTGCCGATAAGGGCGCAGGTGCATGCCATGGAGAACCTTTCCGCGCATGCCGACGCCGACGAGATCATGGAGTGGTTGCGTGGGTTTAGCCGGCCGCCTCGCCAGACCTACGTCATTCATGGCGAGCCGCACGCCGCCGACACCTTGCGACGGCGCATCAGCCTCGAACTTGGCTGGCAGGTTTGCGTGCCGGAGTATCAGGAAACCGTCGCCATCGACCCTGTGCGCTAGCCGGGTGCGGGAGGTGAATCATGAGTACGCAAGCAAGGGCCAAACTGCGGGCCTGGTTGCACAGGCCCAGGGGCAGCCTGGGTTGGATCGTGACTATCGTCGCTTTACTCGTCGCCGCGTCCGTCTATCGCGCCTTGAGCGCGAGCTGGCGCATGCCCATGCGCGATCCGGCGGTGCTCCTGGGCCTGCTGGCGTTGAGTGTGGCGCTGGGGTGGGCGGTGCAGCGGGGCGTCAAACGCACGGTCGGCAAGGTCATTTTCAATGGCCAGCAGACGGGTTGGCAGGCCAGGCTGGCGTTGCTCCGTTCAATCACCCAGGAATCGAACAGGTTGATGAGTGTGTTGCTGCTCCTGGTCCTGCTCGGTGCTGGCACTGTGTGGCTGGCGGGGCGCTCCGTGGCGCAGATCGTGGAAAATTGCACTGCCAACCTGCAGGCCCAGGTCGACGTACCCGAGGATGACAAGCTCGCTGCGCTGGTCGGCAAACCCGTGTGCACGTGCCTGGCTCAGACCTTTCTGCAGCGCAATGGGGTGTTGCGCCTGGCCCTGTTCGAAACGCCCATGCAGGAAGTGAGCGGCCTGAAGGCGCTGACCCCCGCTGATGAGCAGCGTTGCCTCGCGCAGTTCGACCTGGTGCCCGAGGCGGGGCGTGCAGTCACGCCTTGAAGCCATCAACGGCCCCCATCGGCAGCTGAAATGTCAGGCGCCCATTACGGCGCGGGAGGTGTTCATGTCCCATGATCTTGCCTTGCCAACCTTGTTTGCCGACCGTACCCAGGCTGGCCGATGCCTGGTCGAGCCACTGGCCCGCTACGCGGGCAGGCCCGACGTGATCGTGCTCGCACTGCCGCGTGGTGGTGTTCCGGTGGCCTACGAAGTCGCGACCGCCCTCAACGTCCGCCTGGACCTGCTGGTGGTGCGCAAGCTCGGCATGCCGTTTCACCCCGAGTTCGCCATGGGGGCGATCGCCAGCGGCGGAGTAACCTTCCTCAATGACGACATGCTGCGGGCCTATCCGGTAGACCCCGCGTTGTTCGACGCCGTGGTTGCCAGGGAAACCCAGGAGCTGGCCCGGCGCGAGCGGGCCTACCGGGGAGGGCGGCCAGCCCTGCAACTCAAGGGTCAGGTGGTGATTCTCATCGATGATGGCCTGGCGACCGGGGCCTCGATGAGGGCAGCTGTCCAGGCGGCACGCGCCCAGTCACCGGCGCGGATCGTGGTCGCTGTCCCGGTCGCACCGCCAGAAACGCTTGAAGCGCTGTACGGTGAAGTGGATGAGCTGGTGTGCCCGCTGGTCCCCGAGCAGATGGTTTCGGTGGGTTACTGGTATCAGGATTTCCCGCAGACGTCGGACGAGCAAGTGCTGGCACTGCTGCACGCTGCAGAGCTCGCCGAGCCTCGGCCCCCTCAAACACCAAATGGATAGGTTTCGTCCTCAGGCTCAAGATGCTGTTGTTTCGGCAAGGGCAGGGCAGTCACTGGCTGGGTCTGCTCGAACCACAGCAGCGCATCGAACTGCTCGGCCAGCACCGCTTCGAAGTAGTGGCTCAGCCGTTCGCTCTCGGGGCGATAGATGACACCGATGGCGCGTTCGAGTAGCGCCGTGGACAACACATGGCGCAGCTCCTTGCGCTGTGGGTCGCGCCAGTCGCTCAGGCAGGCCGGCACGCCTGCGAGGCGGAACTGGTGCTCCCAGCTGTCGCTGCGCGAAGGCCGGATGTCCTTGATCTGCATGTCGCCGTCCCAGTCATCGGCGGCGGCCACTTGGCCGCGGTCGGTGGCCATGCCGATCAGCACCGCGTCATGCCCGAAAGCGCTGCGGCAAAGCTGGCCGATGTTGAACTGGCCTTTCCAGCCCATTTCCGTGGCACCGGCATTGCCGATATGGGAGTTGTGTGCCCAGACCACCGCTTTGGCATGGGGCCCACGGTGCTCCAGCAGCGCACGCAAGGTATCGAACATGTGCCGGTCGCGCAGGTTCCAGGAAGCCGTCGAACCTCGGTAAATGGCGCGGTAGTACTGTTCCGCGGCGATGATGACACGGGCGTTCTGCGTTGCGTTGAAGAAGGCTTCGTCATTGCGGACAAGCCCTGACAGTTGCTCGGCGAGCATCACATTCAACTGCTGGATCACCGGTTGCTCGCAAGGCATGACGCCACCGCGCTCGACAAAGTGCCCATACAGTGCGGGGTCGTCCTGCCAAGGCGTCAGGCAACCATAGCGGCGGCGAGCCTCATGGGCCAGGTGCGGATCGACCCGGTCCAGATACGCCAGCACTTCATGGATGGAGTTGCGCAGGCTATAGACATCCAGGCCACGGAATTCCACGCGATGGTCGGTGGGCAGCAGGCGGTTGTGGCCGTGCAGCCAATGGGCGAAGGCTTTGACTTCGCTGTTGCGCCACATCCAGGTCGGAAAACGGCTGAAAATATGGCGTTTCCACGCCGAATGCGCCAAGCCGCGAACGTACTGATCGATATGCCCGGCATCCGGCCAGTCGGCCTCGACGGCGACGATGTTGAAACCATGCTGTTCGATCAGGCGCCGAGTGATCGCCGCTCGCGCCCGATAGAACTCGCTGCTGCCGTGGCTCGCCTCGCCCAGCAGGATGACCCGCGCGTCAGCGTAGCGGTCGAACAGGGCTGCGAATGCCGGTGTATCCAGGTCCGGCAAGGGTTCGGCGTATTGATGAAGCACCGGGGCAATATCGGCAGTGTCGACCTGATACTGCTTGCCGTAGAGTTTTTCCATCAATTTCTTCGAAGGGCCGTTCATGGGGATGCTTCCGTAGTCGGGCCGCCGCGCCTTGACCCGTCAGGGTGCGGCGGCCCAGGGTCAGATCAGGGAGAGCCGGTGAATGACTTGGCTGGGGTCATCCGGGTCAGCGGCGGTGGTGAACCCCGCCGCCTTGGCCAGATCGCGCATCGCCTGGTTGGCTGCTGCGTCGATTGAATACATCTGCCGCAAGCCCTTGGCCCGGGCATGGTCGGTCAGGTGCTTGAGCAGCAGGCGCCCCAGGCCATGGTGCTGCCAGCTGTCCATGACGGTAACGGCGCATTCGCACTCATCCTTGCCGCTGGCGGTGGCGTAGCGGGAAATGCCCACTTCCTGCAATTCGCCATCCACGTGGGCGAGGGCGACGTAGGCCGCCTGGCGATCCTGGTCGACCTTCATCAGCTGGTCGAGCATGGCTTCACCGGGCTCCCTGAGCTGGCACAGGAAGCGGAAATGCCGCGACTCGGGCGACAGCCGTTCAATGAAGGCTTTTTCTCGTTCTCGGTCCTGGGCCTGCAAGGGCCTGATCAACACGTGAACGCCGTTATCAAGGGCTTCGATCCAGTGTTCACCCGAAGGCTTGGGAAACGAAGGCGTTATATGTACTCGGGAAGTCTCGGTAGGCGCCATGGCAATGTCCTCTGTGTCGAATGAACAAGGAAGTCCAGTTTCGGCACCGGGCCCTGCGCTGACTTGACCGTTGTCAATTGCTTCACGCGTGCGTCCGACCCTTGGTCGGTCTTGCGGCCAACTTTTAGTGGAGCCGCTAACTTGAATAGATGCCCACCTGCAAAAAAGCGGAGGCATCGTCATGTCAGGCTCTGCGGAAATGGGGGCAAGGCCCCATGTGAAGTGCCTTGCGTGCTCGTTGAGCCGGCTTTGCCTGCCCGCCAGCCTCAGTGCTGACGAAGTGGACAAACTGGAACGAATCGTCCGCCGTAACCGCCCGTTGAAGCGGGGTGAGTACCTGTTCAAGGCCAATGAGCCCATGGAGCACGTATTTGCCCTGCGCTCCGGGGCGATCAAGAATTTTCTGCTCGATACCGAGGGCACCGAACGGGTGAGCGGCTTCATCCTGCCGGGGGAAATGCTGGGGCTGGACGCTATTGGTGCCAGTCATTACCGAAGCTATGCCATGGCCTTGGAAATCTCGCTGGTGTGCTCCATCAGGCTGGACCAGCTGGTGGACCTGTCCGGCCAGATTCCGGGGCTGCGCTACCAGTTGCTGCACATGCTCAGCCTGGGGATCCAGGGCAAGGACGAGCACCTGCGCTGCTGCCACGGGCGAGCCGACCAGCGGCTGGCGATCTTCCTGCTGGGCATGTCGACGCGTTACCAGGCGCGAGGATTGCGGGCGGATGTGTTCAACCTGCCGATGTCTCGTGGTGATATCGCCAACTACCTGGACCTCACGCTGGAAACGGTCAGCCGACTGTTCAGCCGCTTCGTCCATTCAGGTTTCCTGCAATGCGCTGGGCGTGAGGTCAGGCTCGTCGACATGCAAGGCCTGGTCAACCTGACCCGCCTGGAGGAACCCACTTGAGTGCGGCAAGCACCCGGTCATAGCGTTGCACAGGCCAGCTCTCGGGGTTGTGCCCAACCCAGATCGGGCGTGGCAGATGATCCGTGCGTATCCAGATGCGCTGCGCGGCCACGCCTGTTTGCCAGCACAGCCGGGCGACTTGGCGCGCCACCTGTGGCGGTGCGCAACAGTACACCGTGTCCGGGTGGAAGGTGGTCAGCAAGCGCCTGGTTTGCCACCCGCCGCCGCTGTCACGCGGCAGTGGCGACAGTGCCGTCAGCCAGGTTTGACAATCGTCAGGCAGCACTTCAGCCGCAATACCGTCATGTGACAGCTGCAATTGTACCCAGGGCAGCCAGCAGCGAATCTCATCCAGCGCGCCCAGCAAGGGCAGCAGGCCATCGGCGCGACTGATGGCCAGCAACCTTGAACTTTGCAGGGGCAGCGGCCAGGCGCTGCCAAGCGGCCCGGAATAGTCGAACAGGTCCCCCGCCCGACCCAAGGGCTGCGTACTGTGGGTGCTGACGATGAATTGCCCGGTCACGCCAGGCAGGCTCACGTAGCTGCATGGCCAGCACTCGGCGCGACGGCTGAGCACGCAGTACTGGCCAGCCATAGCTTCGCTGCATGGCTGGCTGCCAAGGGCCAGGCGCAGGAATTGCTGGATGCCCGGGCCCGGCAACGTTTGCAGCAAGCGGACGCTGGCACCACCCTCCCGGTTCATGGCTGCCTCGCACGGTAATTATGTCTTGCTGATATCAGCCTAGGCCGTGGCCAGTGCGGCATTTTGACCAGGATCAAACCGGCGGGCGGAAGGAGCGCCACGCTGTTGATAAAGGTCAAACGGGGGGCTGCCCCGCGGCACATGCTCGTGACGTCTCCCTGGGAGGCATTACTCATTCTAGGAGGTCGCCATGTCAGAAGTTGCCAAGAAAGTGCCTGTCACCCCAGTTGCCACCCAGCCCGCCAAAGGGTCGCCGCCCAGCGTCGAATCTTCGGATCTGTGGCGGCCCTTCCAGCAATTGCGCCGTCAGATCGACAGCCTGTTCGAAGATTTTGGCCGGCGGCCGATGCGTATGCCGTTCAGCCACACGCCGTTCGATGTTGAACCTTTCTGGCGGCGTGACCTGTTCACCCACGGCATGCCTGCCATGGACATCAGCGAACTGGCCGAGGAGTACCGCATCAGCGCCGAGTTGCCCGGCGTTGACGACAAGGACATCGAGATCAAGCTCGCCAACGGCAACCTGGTGATCCGCGGCGAGAAACACGAAGAAGTGGACGAAAAGCGCAAGGAATATCACCTCTCCGAGCGCCATTACGGCAGCTTCGAGCGGGTCTTCCAGCTGCCCCGTGAAGTCGACGCCGAGAAGATCAACGCCCAGTTCAACAAGGGCGTGCTGCTGGTGCACCTGCCCAAACGCGCCGAAGCCATCCATCCGGAAAAGGTCATACCGATCAAAAACAGCAATTGATCGAATCGATCCCCCATTCAGGAGCATGGATGCTCCGCCTTCTAGAGGTAGAGCACGATGTCCATTGGCAAATACTGCAACCGTGATGTGGTCACCGCGCCACCGTCTATCTCCATCAACGCCGCCGCACGCATGATGAGCCAGTACCATGTCGGCGACCTGATACTGGCCGAACCTGTCGACCGCGACCGTTGCCGGCCCATCGGCCTGATCACCGACCGCGACCTGGCGTTGCGGATCCTTGCGCGCAACCCACCGGATCAGGAAGACCTGCAGGCAGTCGATGTGCTGCCCCGGCCTCTGATCACCGCCAACCAGAACGAGGACCTGTTCGATGTCATCCTGAACATGCGACGCGCCAACATCCGACGCATTCCGGTGGTCGATGACTTCGGCCTGCTGGTCGGGATTGTCACGGCGGACGATCTGGTAGGGCTGCTGGCGGACCACCTGCATGAGTTGTCGTTGCTGATCCGTCAGCAGAGTCGGCGCGAGGAGGACCTTCGCGGCGAAGCTCTCTGATCTGATGCTGCGCATAGGCACCTGGCCGCTCGGCCACTATTTGGCCTTCCAGTACTTCTGCATTTCGAGGAACAGGAACGAGGCGGTCCAGGTGATCAGCACCAGGCCCGTCAAGGCCTGCAGGCCGGTGAGGTATTTCAGATGGCCGGTTGGCGCGATGTCGCCGAAGCCTATCGTGGTATAGGTGGTGAAGGAAAAATACACGCAGTCCAGCAAACTCCCGTCAAAATTGCCGCTGAGCGTGCCCCAGCCTGGGGCATGCGCCATCAGGTAATAGGCCAGGGCGAAGCACCACACCTCCAGGGCGTGCGCCAGCAGTGCGCCGAATACACCCGCCACGATGCGAAAACGGCTCCAGACCTTGAGCTGTGGTAGCCAGTCATTCAGGCGCAGCAGGCATTCGTAGTGAATGATCACCACCAGGATCACCACCAGCATGTTGATCAGTGTCACAGAGAGCATGGCGGGTAACCTGGCCAGGATTGACGGTTCATTTGCTGACATCGACCAACACATAGGTGGCGGGCTCATTGGCCTGCGGTTGCAACGCCGGGAATTCTTCGGGGGTGATGGTCTCCTTGGCCAGCAACAGACGCGCGCCTGCGTCCAGGTCGTTGCGGCGCTGCTCCAGCAAAGCCCGCGCCCGGCCATAGGCTTCTTCGAGCAAGCCGCGGACAGCGAGGTCGATCTCGCGCGCGGTTTGCTCCGAGTAGTCCTTGCGCTCCTGGCGCAACACCGAATCGCCCAGATAGCCGGCTTGCTGGCGCTCCAGCACCGCCTGGCCCAGCGCCGGGCTCATGCCGAAGCGGGTGACCAGCTGGCGGGCGATGTCGGTGGCGCGCCCGAGGTCGTCGGCGGCACCCGTGGAGACCTGGCCGAATGCAAGGTGTTCGGCGGCGCGCCCGGCCATCAGCACGACCAGGCGGTCGCGCAGCATCTGGGTGCTGATCAGGTAGCGGTCATCGGTTGGCCGTTGCAGGGTGTAGCCCAGTGAACCCGCGGCGCGGGGAATGATCGACACCTTGTGTACCGGGTCCATCGCCGGCAGGCTGCTGGCGGCCAGGGCATGGCCCATTTCGTGGTAGGCCACCACCTGGCGCTCGTCGCTGCGCAACACGCTGCCTTTGCGCTCGACGCCTGCCACCAGGCGCTCGACCGCCGCGGTGAAATCCTGCAACTCGACCCACTGGCTGGAGCGCCGGGTGGCAACGATGGCCGCCTCGTTGACCAGGTTGGCCAGGTCGGCGCCGGTCAGGCCCGGGGTGATCTCGGCAATCCGCTCGCAGTCCAGGTCGTTCTTGTAGATGATCTTGTGCAGGTGGACTTTCAGGATCGCCAGGCGGCCCTTGCGGTCGGGCCGGTCGATGAGGATCTGCCGGTCGAAGCGCCCGGCACGCAGCAGCGCCGGGTCCAGCACTTCCGGGCGATTGGTCGCTGCCAGCAGCACCACGCCTTCACGCGGGTCGAAGCCGTCGAGCTCGGCGAGCAACTGATTGAGGGTTTGTTCTTTCTCGTCATTGCCGCCAAAGCTGCCGATGCCGCGCATCTTGCCCAGGGCATCCAGTTCGTCGATGAAAATGATGCAAGGTGCGGCTTGGCGGGCCTGGTTGAAGAGGTCGCGCACCCGCGCGGCACCCACGCCGACGAACATCTCCACGAATTCCGAGCCGGAGATCGAGAAGAACGGCACCGCCGCTTCCCCGGCGATGGCCTTGGCGACCAGGGTCTTGCCGGTGCCGGGTGGGCCTACCAGCAACGTGCCCTTGGGCACATGGGCGCCAAGGCGCGCATACCACGCCTTGTTTTTCAGGAAGGACACGATCTCGGTCAGCTCGCCCTTGACGTCGTCGATACCGGCCACGTCGGCGAAGGTCACTTGGGTGTCATGTTCGACATAGACCCGCGCGCGCGACTTGCCCACCCCCATCAACCCGCCCAGCCCTTGTTTCTGCCCCAGGCCATGAAACAGGAAGTACCACAGCACCAACATCATCAGCAGCGGCATCAACGCGCCCACCACGGTCGCTAGCGTGCTGTCCTCGACGACGCCAGAGAAGGCCACCCCAGAGCGCCCCAGCTGCTCGCTCAGTGCCGGGTCGACGCGCACGGTGGAGAACACCGAATGGCCATCGATCGGTTCCTGCAGCCTGCCGAGGATACGGTCGTGCTCGATATGCAGGTCGCTGACCTTCTGCTGATCGAGCAATTGCAGGAACTGGCTGTAAGGGATGGCTTGCACGGCTGGCTGGTTGAACAGGCCGAACTGCACGGCAGCCAGCACCG
Source organism: Pseudomonas sp. TWI628 (assembly GCF_039673865.1). NCBI lineage: Bacteria > Pseudomonadati > Pseudomonadota > Gammaproteobacteria > Pseudomonadales > Pseudomonadaceae > Pseudomonas > Pseudomonas sp. TWI628. The sequence goes on from NZ_JBDJMM010000003.1 coordinate 95,966, forward strand.
CCAGGCCGACTGCCAGGAAGTAGAGCTTCCAGGGCTGATCCTTGTTCATGGCCATCTCTCCTCGGCGCGGCGGCGCTAGGCGATCAACAGATAATCTTCGACCTTGCTGACGCCCGGCACCGACCAGGCCGCACGTTCGACCACTTCTCGCTCGCGTAACAAATGCACCTTGCCTTCCAGCTTGACCACGCCACCGTTGACCGTGACGCGGATGCCTTCGGCCTGGATTTCGGCGCTGCGCTTGAGTGCGTCCTCGATGTGGCGCTTGATATCGACCGCGTCGGCGCGGGCCTTGAGGGTGATGCGGTTGTGCACGCCCACCACGCCCGACAGGCGCCAGACCTGTTCGAGCACTTCCTTCTGGTATTGCCAATCGAGCTGACCTTCCAGGGTTACCGTCCCTTTTTGCACGGTGACCTTGATGCCCTCCACGTTGGCGTCCGAGCTCCAGGCGATGATGTTCAGGGCACGGCTGGCAATCGTGTCGTCAGCGGTCCCTTCGAGTTTGTTCAGGCGTACCTCGATTTCCTCGGCCAGGCCGCGCACGCCTTTCATGGCCTTGACCGTGCGCTCGGCACTGACTTTCTGGGCGTAGCTGTTGACGTGCCCGGAGAGGGTCACCACACCGTCCTGCACCGTCACGCCGATGCTGGCGGCATTGATATCAGGTTTGAATTCCAGCTCTTCGAGCACAAGGTCTCGCAGGTCAAGGTCGTTCATGATCGGCTCCGGTAGCGGACAGGGGAGGGGCTCAAGTGCCCTGAGTCCTTGTTTCTACCCTTGTGCCGGCCAACGCGATTGACAAATGTCAGGCTGCGGCGCACGCCGCCATCGATACTCAGCGTGTCCTGGGCATGCATGAGGGTACGGATATGCGACGTTATGTGCTTTGCGGGTGGGCAAGCCTGCTGCTGATTACTGTTTCAGGCTGCACAGCGTGGCGCGCCGAGGAATACGATGCGCGCCTGGAGTCGGCGGAGAACAATGCCGCCACCGCGAGGTTGCGCGCCGATCAGGTGTGTTACCGCATCGATCTGGTCGAGCAGACTGCCAACGAGGCACTACGGCGGGCAACCCAGGCTCAGGACGAGGTGCAGCAACTGCGCCAGCAGGCCAGACGCAAGTAGCCCGCCATGCCACGTCGAACATTGAGCGACGCTGCTGGCGTTCGCACGCTTGATAAAAATCAAGCGCCCAGGCCGGCGTGAACCGGATGCTGGCTATACCAGTCAATCGCGCTGCCCTGCGAGAACAACCTACTCCTGATGCAACCCCCGCTGCCTGAGTGATGAGGCCGGCCCACCGTTGGAGGCAATCATGAGTCACTATCAACGCCTGTTGCTGATCATGCGCCCGATGCTGCACCAGGCGGTCGCCCTTGAGCAGGCCGTTGCACTGGCCCGATCCGCATCGGCCAGCCTGCACATCGTCGCCTTGCTCGAATCACTGGACAAACTCTGGCTGCTGGAGTCCGGTAAGCACCAAACGGAGCGGGAGGCTTACCGGCTTGCTCAGCAGCGACAGCTGGAAACCCAGGCGAACGCGCTGCGCGCCTCTGGCGTGCAGGTGACGACCGAGGTGGCCTGGAGCAATGACCTGCAGGATGACATCCTGCAGCACGTCATGGAGATGCAACCGGACCTGCTGCTCAAGCAGGTCGAACATGAGCCCGCGCTCAAGCGCGCGTTCTTCACGCCGCTGGACTGGCAACTGTTGCGCCACTGCCCGGTCCCGGTCTACTTGCTCGGTGCCAGCCGGCCGGCGTTGCCGCGCCAGGTCGTGGCGGCGGTGGACGTGGCCGACACCTCGGCTGAGGGGCAGGCCCGAAATGACAGCATCGTCCAGCAGGCCAGTGCCTTGGCCTTGCAGACAGGGGCGCAACTGGACCTGCTGCACGCCTGCGATCTGTCGATGGCCTACATGGGCGACATGGGCTATGCCGCCTGGGCCATCGGTGACATTGCCGCGCCTTTGCGCCAAGCGCTGGAGGACGATTTCAAGAAACTGGCCGAGCGCTTCGGCGCGCCACCGGAACGCCGCCACTTCGTGCTGGGCCGCCCGGTCGCGGTGCTCAGCGAATACGTCGAGTCACAGCCGGTGGACGTGCTGGTCATGGGCCGGCCCATCGCACGGGGACTGGACCGTCTGTTCGGCAGCACCACCGAGCATGTGTTGTACCAGGTGCCTTGCAATATCCTGGTGGTGTAGGGCTGTGCGGCTGGCTACGCCATGGGCATGAGGCGCTCAGCGACCAGGGCGCTGCTGTCGACGATGTCCAGCTGGGCCCGGCAAGCGGCGGGCAGGCGAAAGGGCGTGATGCTGTCGGCGACCAGGATGCGGTCGAACATCGCGCTTTCGAACAGCGTTCCTGCGGCGGTGAACAGACCGTGGGTGGCAGCAGCCAGAATGCGGGATGCGCCAGCTCGATGGCAGGCGTGTGCGGCCCGCAACAGTGTCTGGCCGGTACTGATCATGTCGTCAAACAGCACGACCGTGCTGCCAGCCACATTCCCCACCAGGCACTCGCCGCTGAGCTGCGTGTGTTGCCGGTGCTTTTCCACCATGGCCATGGCCACCGGGCGCGCGAGCAAATGGGCCAGTGCCTGGCGAAACTGTTCGGCGCGCTTGATACCGCCCATGTCCGGCGACACCACCGTGATGACCTGCTCAGCAAGCAGCGGCGCCAGGCGCTCGGCAAACAGCTGCGCGCAGGTGAGGTTCCAGGCCGGGATCCGGTAGGCATTGTCGAACGCGCTGGGATTATGCACATCCAGCGCCACCACCCGGTCGATGCCGCAGCTTTCCATCAGGCGTGCCACGTGACGGGTAATGGTCGAATCCTGAAATTCCACCTTGCGGTCCTTGCGTCCGTAGCACAGATAGGGCGTCACGGCTGTCACCTGGCTGGCGCCGGCATCCTTGAGCGCACCACAGAAGAACAGTAGCCGGCACAGTTTGTCGTGAGCGCTGTGGTGCGTGTCACCATAAAGTGAGTGGAAAACGACGGCGTTTCGCCCCTCGACCGGGTCCATGGGCCAGCACTTGTGTTCGCCGTCCTCATAGTCTCGCTCTTCATGTGCCGACAGCGTGACGCCCAGGCGTCGGGCAACGGCATCGCCATAGCCCTCGCTCCCTTGCAAAGCAAACATCAATGGCGCTGTGGTGTTCATGCGCGGTACTCCCCGGGTCGTTATCGGCAACATAAGCGGCGTGGCACCGCTGGGTTTGACGATTATCAAGTACAGCGTGGCCCATGGGCGGACACTGTGCAGGTCAGCGCATGCCAATGGCTGCGATCTTCACAATCCGTACAGCGAGCACGCCGATGGACAAGTATCAGAAAAGCCACAAGGACAAATTGTTCAAAACCCGTCCCTTCGACCCCTACGCCATACCCCTTCGCCCGAGTGGCAACGCGCTTTGCCCGCAATGTGGCGCCGTCTATCACGAGGGTGAATGGCACCCGCACGGCGCCAACGGCCTCGGGCCGCTGGAGTCGACCGTATGCCCAGCCTGCCGACGCATCGAAGACCATGCCGCAGCGGGCCAGGTGCGCGTGTCGGGCCGTTTCCTCACGGCCCATGAGCAGGAGATTCGCCAGCTCATGCTCCATGCCGAACAGCAAGAGCGCCAGACCCACGTGCTCGAACGGCTGATCGCCATCGACTGCAAGGATGACGAACTGGTGGCAACCACCACTGGCACGCACCTGGCCAACCGTATCGGACATGACCTGGAAGCCGCTTATGACGGCACCTGCAGCTATCGCTACAGCGACAGTGAGCGATACCTGAGCGTCGATTGGCATCGCGATTGAGGTGGGCCGCCGGTCTGCCCAAGCACGGAGCCTGGCAACCCGGCGGTCAATCAACCGTGGATCGCCAGAAGGCTCGAATGCACTTTGTGCAGGGTCTGCTCGGTGGTACTGCCGATGACCTTGGTCAACCCTTCATGGTAAAGCGTGCCCATGACGACCACATCGAAGCCATGCTGGTTGGCGTATTCGCTGACGACACTGCGGGCAGCCCCGCGTATCAGGTGCAAATGGTCCGGCTTGATGCCGTAGTGGTCCGCGAAGCGGGTCAGGCGTTCCCGTGCCCTGCCTGTCACTTCTTCGACCACCTCATCGGTCCATGCCACCGGTGCGGCGGCGTAGGCCATGAAGCTAGGGCTCGGTTCATAGGCCTGGAGCACATGCAGTTGTGCCTTGCAGCGCTGCGCCAGCACCTGTGCAGCCTGCAGGACATGGTCGTTGCACCTGTGTACCGCAGCGTCGTGCTCGACCAGGTCCACGGCGGCCAGCACCCGCGCAGGCAGCGCCGACTCAGCCTGAGCCACCAGGTGCAACGGTATCGGGCAGCGGCGCAGCAACTGCCAGTCCAGTGGCGTGAGCAGGGCACGGCTGACGGCGGTCTCGTGGCGGATATCCTTGATCAGCATTTCCACATGGTGCAGCTGTGCCAGGCGGATCAGGTCCTTCAGTGGGTCATCTTCATCCAGTGTTTCGGGGTAGGCGGTAATGCCCTGTTCGCCAAGCGCTTGCGCCTGCTCGTGCAGCCATGCCTTGCGGTGCTCGGCGTCTTGCTTGCGGGCACTGCTGCGCAGCATTTGGTCAAGGGTGATCAGGCGTGACGGTAGTTGGCTCAGCACCACCAGGTGCAAGGTGGCGCCTGTGGCCTTGGCCAGCGCTTGGGCGCGCGCCATGGCTGGCGAGGGGTGCAGGTCCGGGTGGCAGATCAGTAGCAGTCGCGTCAAAGCGTTCATGATGGCCTCCGCAGCGATGGCCCTCGCCGGGAAGGCATACGGGCTCAGGCGTAGGGTGCCGCGATGGCGCCAGGGGGCCTTGATTTTTATCAAGAACGAACCAGCCCGGGCTCCGATAATGGCATGCATACGCATACCTGCAGCCGCGCCGGGAGGTGCCCGATGAACCCGTATCGCCGGATCCTGCTGATCATGACCGAGGCCCAGGCCAATGCCGCGCTGTCCCGGGCCATGGCCCTGGCGGCGGCGTCTGGTGCCGCCCTGCAGGTGCTGGGTGTCCATGAACCCGGCGAACTGCGTCTGCGCCACGAGTTGCAGGCAACCCCGCTGCCTTCCGTTTCCTTCGTGCACTTCAGCACAGAGCTCAAGGCGCTGCTCGACGAACAGCCGGCAAGGGGGGCACGCCCAGGTTTCGAGGCCGTGGAAACCGCCGATCCCCGCGACCTGGTGCCAGCCTGCATCGCCCGCTACGCGCCTGACCTGGTGATCAAGGCCTGCCCGGGCTGTTCCCTGATCGATCAGCTGGCCCGGACCTCGCTTGACCAGGTGCTGTTGCATGCGAGCGAGGTGCCGTTGATGTTCGTGCCAGCGAATGCCCCGGCCATGCCAGGTAACGTGCTGGTTGCGGTGGATGTCTCGCAACCCTCGCCGCTCAATGACGCGCTGGTCGTTGCCGGTCAGCAACTGGCGATGCAATGCCAGGGCCAGTTGCACCTGCTTTCGGCGTACGACCTGCCAATCGCCATGCTGGCCAACCCTGACCTCGCCGGCCCGTGGGCGGACGAAGTGCGTGAATCACTGCAGTTGCCGTTCGATGCGTTGGCCGATGCCCATGGCATCGTCCACAGTCATCGGTTTTTCAGCGAAGGGGCGCCGTTGCGCGTCATCAAGTCCCATATCGCTGCGCTGGGAGCCGACGTGGTGGTGGTCGGCGCCGTGCAGGCCAGGCGTTGGGCCAAGCTGATCGGCGATACCACCGAGCGGCTTGTCAGCCATGCACCGTGCAGCATCCTGACCATCAGGCCCGCACCCGGCAGTTGAATCAGGCGGTATCGGATCTTTATTACTTGCGTTGTTGACCTAGGATAACTTCTGCCGCCTTTCAGATCGTCGCGTTGCACGTGCAGTGATAGCGTTCGTACATACGCTTTTGATCCGGAGGCGTGGCCATGTATCAGAACCTGGCTGTTCTGGCCGCCTTGCTGGTGCTGTACGCCAGCCTGGCCGGCGCGCTTGAATCCAAACCGGTCAATGGGCCGCTGTTGTTCCTGCTGGCGGGCCTGGCGGCAGGTCCCTCCGGGCTTGGGCTGTTGAACCTTTCGCTGGACCGCAACGATCTTCGCTTGCTGGCCGAGCTTACCCTCGCAATCGTGCTGTTCAACGATGCCGCCAAGGCCGACCTGGCCCAATTGCGTCAATCCCGTAGCCTGCCGCTGCGCCTGCTGACCCTGGGGCTGCCGCTGACGTTGATTGCAGGCTGGCTTGCCGCTTGGCTGCTGTTCCCGCAGATGCCCTGGCTGGAGATGGCGCTGTTATCGACGATACTGGCGCCGACCGATGCCGCCCTTGGCAAGGCGGTTGTGAGCAACCCCGAGGTGCCGGCCAATGTGCGCGAGAGCCTGAATGTCGAAAGCGGGTTGAATGACGGCATCTGCGTGCCGGTACTGCTCTTGCTGTTGGCATTGTTGATGGAGGCTCACTCGACGATGCCTTTTGCCTTGGCGGGCTATTTCTTCCTGGAGGAGTTGGGTATCGGTGTTCTCACGGGGGCGGCGCTTGCGCTGTTGGTGGGCGGGCTGTTACGTCTGTCGCAACGCCATTGCCTGCAGATCGAGGCCTGGCAGCAATTGGTGATGCCCGCGCTGGCATTACTGAGCTTCGCCTGCGCCCAGGCACTGGGGGGTAGCGGCTTCATCGCCGCATTTTGCGCAGGGTTGCTGACAGGTTACCTGTTCAACCGGGAAACGCGGCCGTTGCTGGCCACCGCTGAGTCATGCGGTGAAGCGCTGTCGCTGCTGACCTGGGTGGTGTTCGGTGCCTACGTGGCGCCCAAGGCTTCGCAGATCATGGCGCCCTCCGTCTGGTTTTACGCACTCTCAAGCCTGTCGCTGGTGCGCATGCTGCCCGTCTGGATCAGCCTGGCGGGGAGTACACTCAGCGCCGAGAGCCGCTTGTTCATAGGCTGGTTCGGGCCGCGGGGTCTGGCTTCCATCGTTTTCGCGGTGTTGATACTGGATACGCCGTTGCAAGAGGGGGCTACGATCATCGCCTGCACCATCGCGTGCGTCATGCTCAGCGTGGTATTGCACGGCGTGAGTGCCTTGCCGGGGGCGCGGCGGCTGGGACAACGCGTTCGAGAATGAGGGTGTGACAGGCGAGCGACCGGCAAGCACAGCGCTAAGATAGAGTCGGTTCATTTCTGCAGTTCGATAGGGAGCACTGGGATGTTTGTTGATATGGCTGCCTTCACGCCGTGGTCGGCATTGGCAGGCGGAGGACTGATCGGCCTGGCCGCCGGGCTGTTCGTGGTGGCGAACGGGCGCATTGCCGGCATCAGTGGCCTGCTTGGCTCGCTGTTGCAGCGCGAGGGGGAAGGGCGAGGCGAGAAGCTGTCGTTCTTGCTGGGCATCATTGCGGCGCCACTGTTGTGGCGAGTGTTCTCGGCGATGCCGCCGGTGCATTTCAGTACGGGCCCCTGGTTGCTCATGGTCGCGGGGCTTCTGGTGGGCCTGGGTACCCGCTATGGCAGTGGCTGCACCAGTGGCCATGGGGTGTGCGGCCTGTCTCGCCTGTCCCCGCGCTCGGCGGTGGCGACGTTGTGCTTCATGGTGGCCGGCTTTGCCACCGTCTTCGTGGTTCGCCACCTTTTCCAAGGAGCCTGAAATGACCCGCATCAGCGCATTCATCGCGGGGTTGCTGTTCGGCATGGGGTTGTTGCTGTCGGGCATGGCGAACCCCACCAAGGTACTGGGGTTTCTCGACCTCGCCGGGCAGTGGGACCCGTCGCTGGCACTGGTCATGGTGGGCGCCATCGGAGCTGCTTTGCTGCCCATGGCCTGGGCGCGTCGGCACCCTGTGGCCTTGTTCGGCGGCGCAATGCAGTTGCCTGCCCGGCGTGATATCGACCGTCGCCTGGTCGGCGGCAGCCTGGTCTTTGGCATAGGCTGGGGGCTTGCCGGGGTGTGCCCGGGGCCGGCCCTGGTGCTGCTGGCCGGCGGCTTTTGGCAAGGCTGGCTGTTCGTCGCTGCGATGCTGGCTGGGATGGCGTTGTTCAATGGCTTGGAGGCGCTTGGCAAAAGCCGCCAGGCTTGAAACGGCCGGCGTTTGATGTTGATCGATGCGCCCGCGTCTGCAGGCGGCCTGCCTGTTTGCATCGGTCTTCAGATTCCCTTCAGATTCCCTTCAGATTCGCCACGGATACTCGCCCTGACCAACCCAGTCGGGGGGAGCTTCATGACTCAAACCCTATGGAGCAGCCTGCTCCCATTACCCATCGGCACCCATGCTGAGCACCACGCCCATTTATCCCTGCACCTGCAGGACGATCAGGGGCGTGGCGAGCTGGAGCACTTCATTCACCAGTGTTTCGCCAACGTACACCAGGCCGACGTCCACCACTACCTGCCGGAGCTACTGGCCCTGCGCGACCATCATGGGCGGCTGATGGCGGCGGCCGGGATGCGCCCAGCCAGTAGCGGGCCGCTGTTTCTCGAGGGCTATCTGGATGAGCCCCTGGAAAACGCGGTTTCCAGAGTGGCGGGCGTGACGTTGGGGCGCGAGTGCATGGTCGAGGTTGGCAACTTGGCCTCGCTCAGCGCCGGCAGCGCCCGGATCATGATCACCACCGTGACCTGGCTGCTTGCCACTCGGGGGTTGCAGTGGGTGGCGTTCACCGGCGCATCGACACTGATCAACAGTTTCCAGCGCCTGGGGCTGGTGCCGACGGTGGTGGCCCAGGCCGACCCCGCCCGCCTGGACGAGTCGGCGCAGCATTGGGGGCACTATTACGACCAGCATCCGCAGGTGTTCGTCGGCAATATCCACCATGGCTTCGAGCGCCTGGAGTCGGCAGGCGTGTTCCGGCGCCTCGGGCTGCCTGCGCTGAACAAGGAGGCCGGCCATGCCGCATGAGCTGGAGCGTTTCAAGCAGTTGCTGCTTGCCCTCGGCCGTGAGCGCGGCGATGCGCTGGCCGTGGAGGGCGTCAATGAGCGGTTCACCTACAAGCAATTGCTGGCCGAGGTCTGGCTGCGCGCCAAGGCCTTGAGCGCGCACCCCCCTGGCGTGTTGGCCCTGGCGCTGGATAACGGCCCTGAACTGCTGTTCTGGGACCTGGCGGCACTGGTTTCGGCGCGCGCCTGCGTGATCGTGCCAACGTTCTTCAGTACGGCGCAGGTGCACCACTGCATCGAACAGTGCGGCGCAAGCCTGGTGCTTTGCCAGCCTGCCTGGGAGGGTGTGTTCAGCCAGCTGGGCTTTGTGCAGCAGGAGGCATTCTGGACGCGCGATCTGGCAGCGCCGGTGGTGCTGCCTGAGGGCACCGCCAAGGTCACCTATACCTCTGGCAGCACGGGTACGCCCAAAGGCGTTTGCCTGGGCGCCGATGCCATGCTGCGCGTCGCGCATGAACTGCAGCTGGCCAGCCGGCCTACCGAGCCCCAGCGCTACCTGGCAGTGTTACCGCTGGGCGTCCTGCTGGAGAACCTGGGCGTTTACGCCGCACTCATGGCAGGCGCCAGCGTGTTGCTCTACCCGCAGGCGCAACTGGGTATGGGTGGCGCCAGCCAGGTCGATTTCAAGCGCTTGCTCGGGGCCATTGCCTTGAGCGGCGCGCAGAGCCTGATCCTGGTGCCGCAGCTGTTGATGGGCCTGGTCACGGCGATCGAGCGGGGGCTGACGCGGGTTGGCCCGCTGCGCTTCGTCGCGGTCGGCGGGGCACGGGTATCGCCCAGCCTGCTGGCGCGGGCCGAGGCCATCGGCTTGCCGGTTTTCGAGGGCTATGGGTTGTCGGAGTGTGCCTCAGTGGTGGCACTGAACCGCCCGGGGGCGATGCGCCGAGGCAGCGTCGGCCGGCCATTGCCCCATGTTCAGGTGCGCATCGCCGAGGATGGCGAGGTACTGGTTAACGGTTCCGTGCTGCTTGGCTACCTGGGGGAAGCCCCTGCCTCGTCGGACTGGTGGGCCACGGGAGACCTGGGTTACTTCGATGACGACGGTTATCTGTATCTGAATGGGCGCAAGAAACACCAGTTCATCACCAGCTTCGGGCGCAACGTCAACCCCGAATGGGTGGAAGCCGAGCTGACCCAGAGTGGCGTGATTGCCCAGGCGTTCGTGCACGGCGAAGGGCTTGCACGCAACCTGGCATTGCTTTGGCCGCTTGACCCCGAAGCCTGCGACGAGGCCATCGAGCAGGCCGTGCAGTGCAGCAATGCCACCTTGCCTGACTACGCCAGGGTGCATGCCTGGCGGCGCCTGCCAGGCCCGCTGACGCCCGGCGAAGGCACCCTGACCGCCAATGGCCGCCCGCGACGCGAGGCGATCCTGCAGCGTTATCACACCCTGTTGTCCGACATTCTGTTGTGAGGTCCGTCATGTCATTTTTCGACACCCTGCAGTTGCAAACCAGCCACGAACGCCAGGCCCTGTTCGCGGTGCCGGTGATTCGTGAAGCCTTGGCCGGCCAGGTCAGCCGGGACAGCTATATCGCCTTCCTGACCCAGGCCTACTACCATGTGCGCCACACCGTGCCGCTGATGATGGCCTGCGGCGCGCGTTTGCCCTCGCGCCTGGAATGGTTGCGCGGCGCCGTCTGCGAGTACATCGAGGAGGAATACGGCCACGAGCAGTGGATCCTCAACGATATCAAGGCCTGTGGCGGTGACTGGGAGGCGGTGCGTGACGGCCGGCCGGCATTGCCGATCGAGCTGATGGTCGCCTACCTGTACGACCTCATTGCCCGGGGCAACCCGGTGGGGCTGTTCGGCATGGTCAACGTCCTCGAGGGCACCAGCATCGCCCTGGCCACCCATGCCGCAGGCTCGATCCAGAGCAGCCTGGGGCTGCCGGACAGCGCGTTCAGCTACCTCAGCTCCCACGGTGCGCTGGACCAGGAGCACATGGTCACCTACAAGCGGCTGATGGACCGGCTGGACGAAGTCGATGACCATCAGGCGGTGATACACGCCGCCAAGGTGGTGTACCGGTTGTACACCGAGATGTTCGAAGGCTTGCCGCGTGCGGGCCAGGCCGAGGTGCAACATGCGCTTGCCTGAGTCGGTGGTGGTATTGACCGGCGCCAGTGGTGGCATCGGGCTGGAGCTGGCCGAGCAACTGTGCGCGGCCGGGGCCAGGGTGCTGGCGGTAAGCCGGCACCTGGGCAAGCTGGCGGGCCTGATGAACCGTTACCCGGACCGCCTGCGCTGGCAGACCGCCGACCTGCGTACCTCACAAGGCCGCGAGCAGGTCGTCAGCCGGGCCCGGGAGATGGGAGGGTTCAATGTGTTGATCAACGCCGCCGGGGTAAACCGGTTCGCCTTGCTCGACCAGCTGGATGAACACGCACTGGACGAGCTGCTGGACATCAACCTCAAGGCACCCCTGCAACTGACCCGCGCCTGCCTGCCGCTGCTGCGCGAGCAACCCAAGGCGCTGGTGGTCAATGTCGGGTCCACCTATGGCTCGATCGGCTACCCCGGTTACGCCACCTATTGCGCGAGCAAATTTGCCCTGCGGGGGTTCTCCGAAGCGCTGCGGCGCGAGTTGGCCGACACCACGGTGAATGTGCTGTATGCCGCGCCGCGGGCCACCCGCACAGCCATGAACAGCAGTGCCGCAACGGCGCTCAACCAAGCGCTGAAAGTCGGCATGGACGATCCTGCCGATGTCGCCCGTGCCGTGCTCCAGGCCGTGCAGTCCGAGCGCAGCGAACTGTATCTGGGTTGGCCAGAGAAGCTCTTCGTTCGCATCAACGGCATGTTGCCGGGGGTTGTCGACCGTGCGCTGCGCAAGCAACTGCCGGTTATTCGCCGCTACATCGGTGGCCATTCCAAGGAGTCGAACAAATGAAGCGTCTGTTCATCGCCAGCTTGCTGGCATTCGCCCCCTTCAGTTGGGCACTGGACACCGCCGGCACGCAACACCTGAGCGATCTGCAACAGCGCTGGGCGCAGATCCAGTACCAGTTACCCAAGGAAAAACGTGCCGATGCATTCGAAAAGCTGGCCGCTGATGCCACGGCGTTCGTGCATCAGTACCCCGGCACGCCTGAGCCCCTGATCTGGGAGGGCATCATCAACAGCAGCTGGGCAGGCGCCGTCGGCGGCCTGGGCGCGCTGGGCAAGGTCAAGGCGGCCAAAGCCAGCCTGGAGCAGGCCATGAAGCTGGACCCCAACGCCCTGCAAGGCTCGGCCTACACCAGTTTGGGCACGCTCTACGACCAGGTGCCAGGCTGGCCGATCGGTTTTGGTGACAGTGAAATGGCCGACAAGATGCTGCGCCAAGCCCTGCAGATCAACCCCAACGGGATCGACAGCAACTACTTCTGGGGCGATCATCTGTATCGGCAAAAGCGCTACCCTGAAGCCACAGCCGCCTTGCACAAAGCCTTGCAGGCGCCGCCCCGGCCAGGGCGTGAGCTTGCTGACCAAGGCCGGCGTGCCGATATCGATGCTTTACTCAAGGCCATCAAGGACAAACAGGACTGAACATGCGGCTGCTGCTGGTTGAGGACGATACCGCGCTGGGTGAGGGCATCTGCGACGGCTTGCGCCAGGCGGGCTACACGCTCGATTGGCTGCGTGATGGCGTGAGTGGCTTGCATGCGTTGCAGCATGAGGTGTTCGACCTGGTCATTCTGGACCTTGGCTTGCCGCGCCTGGATGGCATCGAACTGCTGCGCCGGGTGAGGGCAGGGGGCAACAGCCTGCCGGTGTTGATCCTCACCGCGCGCGATAGCCTCGATGATCGCATCACCGGGCTGGACGCAGGCGCCGATGATTACTTGGTGAAGCCTTTCGACCTCAACGAGCTGAAGGCCCGTTTGCGGGCCTTGCTGCGGCGCAGCGCCGGGCGTGCGACGGTGCTGATCGAACATGCCGGTGTCAGTCTCGACCCTGCCACCCAGCAAGTGCACTACAACGGTGTGGAAGTCATCCTGACCCCCAAGGAGTATCGACTGCTGCATGAGTTGCTGGCCCAACCCGGCAAGGTCTTCACCCGCGAACGCCTGACTCAGCTGCTGTACGGTTGGGATGAGGAGCCCGAGAGCAATACGCTGGAGGTGAACATCTACCACCTGCGCAAGAAACTCTTCAATGGCCTGATCCGCACGGTCCGCGGTATTGGCTATCTGGTCGAGGGCAAGGCATGAGTTCGCTGCGTCAACGCACACTCTGGCGGGTGATGTTCCTGTTGTTGGTCGGCACTGGCCTGCTGGTGCTCTACAACTACCACGACAGCCGCCATGAAATTAACGAAGTGTATGACGCGCACCTCGCTCAGAACGCGCGTTTGCTGCAGGGTGTCATGAGCATGCCAGTGCAGGATGACGCGCGTGACGCCATGTTCCGCGCGTTCAACGAAGCGTTGGGGCAAGCCGGTCGCAGTCGGGTCGGCCACCCTTACGAAAGCAAGCTGGCATTTCAAGTCTGGGGGGAGGGTGGTGTGCTGCTGGTGCATACGCCGAGTGCCCCCCGGCTTGATCCGTTGCCGAGCGCCCCGGGTTTCTACGACTTTGCCAGTGGCGACAAGCAATGGCGCGGTTTCGTCTTGCCGGTACCGGAAAAGAACTGGGTGATCTGGGTCGGCGAGCGTGACGATGTGCGTTACGACCTGATCGACCGGATCGTTCGCCACACCCTGTTCCCGTTCCTGCTTGGTAGCCTGGCCCTGGCGCTGTTGGTCTGGGCCGCCATTGGCTGGGGGCTGCGGCCGTTGCAGAACATGGCCAATGTCATCCGTGGGCGGCACGCCAATTCGCTGGAACCGCTGCAACTGGTACCTCTGCCATCGGAGCTTGAGCCCATGCAGGCGGCCATCAACCGCCTGTTGGCGCAGATCGAGGACTTGCTGCGGCGTGAGCATCGCTTCATTGCCGATGCCGCCCATGAGATGCGTACGCCGCTGGCGGTACTGCGCCTGCACGCGCAGAACGCGCTCGAGGCCAGCCACGAGGCGGAGCGCCACAAGGCCTTGGGTTTTGTCATTGGCGGGGTCGACCGCTTGACCCGGGTGGTCAATCAACTGCTGACCCTGGCCCGTGTCGAGCCTCGCCTGGGGCAACGCGCTACCGCTCCGGTCGACCTTGCCGAGGTGGTGACCGAGACCATGGCCGAGCTCACCCCCTGGATACTGGACCGTGGCCTGGAGCCTTCGCTGGATATTGGCGAAGGGGATCATCATCTGGCCATCGATGCCGGTGCGCTGACGATCGCCCTGCAGAACCTGGTTTCCAACGCGGTGGAGCACTCGCCACCCGGTGGGCGCATCACGGTGCTGCTCAGGCGTCTGGACAATCGCTTCGAACTGATCGTCGAAGATGAGGGGCCGGGTATCGAAGAGGCGCAGTTGTCGCGCGTTTTCGAGCGTTTCTACAGCCGTAACAGCCCCAATGGGGCCGGCCTTGGATTGTCCATCGTGACCACCATCATCGACCGGCTTGGCGGCCACGTGCATCTCGAAAACCGTGTCACTGGCGGATTGGCTGCCACCTTGTCGCTGCCCCTGGCCTGAGGCAACCGGCGCGCTCACTTCTGACTAGACTCACTTGCACCTGCCCTTTCAAATCTGGGCCACCGCACCTCACCCTGTTGCGAGCGGTGCTACGTGCGCCAGGAAGACTGTATGGAAAATCCGAAAGACAAGACAGCGTCTGACGCAGACCTGGCCCAGATGATCCTGGGTGTGGGGCCGTGCACCAAACTGTTGCTTCTTTTGATTGGCCTGATCCTCGTGTTCCCATACCTGGAGGAAGGGCTGATAGCGCGTACGCTGCTCGGTATCTTGTTCTCGAGTGTATTGCTCGTGGGCGCTTTCGCTACCCCGCAGACTCAGCGAGCATTCAGCCTCAAACTGGGCCTGGCAGTGCTGGGTATCAGCCTTCAATGGACGGCATTGTGCACGGTGAATCTGACCATCCTGAAGCTTGCCGGGATAACGTATGCGGTGTCTTTGATCATCACGATCGCCGGGGTTCTTCGCTATGTGCTCAAGCGGGGGCAAATTACCGCTGACAAACTGCACGGTGCGCTCGCGGGCTATATCATGATCGCGTTGGCCTGGTCCTTCATATACGCTGTGACCGAGCTTTCGAAGACCTCTTCATTCGGCCCTGGCCTGCTCGATTTCACGCAGCCCGGCACGCTTTTCAAACTGATCTATTTCAGCTTCACGACCCTGACCACCACTGGGTTCGGTGATGTTGTGCCATTGACCAATAACGCCCGTTCATTAGTCATGGTCGAAGAGTTCACAGGCGTTTTCTACGTTGGCGTCCTTATCGCCCGGCTTGCCGGTCTCTACCCGTCGCCTTCGGTTCAGTAGCGCTTAGCGACTGTCGACCGTTTACGGTAAATCTCACGTTGCAAGTGAGGTGAAGGTCACCGGGATGCCTGGGTTTGCAGCTCGTACGCACTCAGCAGGTCGTCAAACCGCGAAAATATTGCATCCTCACCCAGCAGTTGCTTGATGTTGTATTGCGAACTGCTTGCAACATCCGGCATGACGTTGACGAGCACCATGCGTACGCCCTGAGCCTTCAGCGTGGCAGCGAGGCTGCGGATCGTTTCGGCTGCCGAATAGTCGACATCATCGACCGCCGAACAGTCGATGCAGAACCAGCGCAATCCAGATACTGCCTGGGCGACCAGTTGGGTGACTTCTTCAGCCAACTGGCGGGTATTGGCGTAGTACATGCTGTGGGTGAAGCGGTAGATAAGCAGGCCAGGTCGTGCCTGGGCGCCACTGGACAAGACTTCGGGGTGCAGCTTGCCTGCATCGGTAGATGCCAGCAGCACGTTCTTCGGATGATAGCCTCTGCGCAGATGGTCAATGATCGACAGCACCATCGCCAGAATGATGCCCTGTTTCACCCCGACGAACACCACAGTCAAGAGGGTAATCAGGGCAACCCAGAACTCATTGCGGCGCTCCACATAGATATTCTTCAGGCCTTTGAAGTCGGTCAGCTCGATGCCGATCATGAACACGACGGCTGCCAGGACCGATTCCGGCATGTAAGCCAAGGGCGCCGTAAGGAACAGCAGCACCATCAGTACAATCAGCGCGGTCACCAATAGCGACAGTTGGCTGCGCCCGCCTGCGCTATCTACCATCTGCGTCTTGGTCGGGCTGCCATTGACCACGAAAGTCCCCGACAGCGCGGCCCCTACATTGGCCAGCGTCAAACCGACCAAATCGGTATCCTCACTGAAGGCCTCGTTATAGCGGCTGGCATAGGCGCGCGAGGTGGCAGCGCTTTGCGCAAGAATCACCACGAACATGGCAAAGGCCGTTGGCAGCAGCCGGCTCAGCAGATCCAGGCTCCATTGCACATTGGGTATCCCGATGTGCGGAAGCCCGCCAGGTACCGTGCCAAGGACTGGCATATAGGCGGCGAAATTCAGCAGCCAACTGAGCGTAATCGCACCAACGACGGCAATCAGCGCTCCAGGAATTTTATGGGACAGTTTCCGGCTCCCGAGAATCACGACCAGCACCAGCAGGGCCACGGCAATTGCCTGTCCGTTGAGCTGATTCAGCCGTTGCAACGTTGACCAGAGCTTACCCAGCACACCATGGCCCGCTTCCGGCAAGCCAAGCATTCCCTCCAACTGTCCGAGCGCGACTTGAATGCCTACGCCTGTCAAAAAGCCTACGAGCACGGTGCGCGACAGGAAGTCCGCCATGAATCCCAGGCGCACCAGTCGGGCCAGAATCAACAGGCCGGCAGCCATCAGTGCAAGCAATTGGGCAAGCGCCAGGTATTCATCCGTGCCAGTCGCTGCGAGTCCGACCAGTGCTGCCGAAAGAATTGCAGCGGTCGCCGAGTCGGCGCCAACTACCAGATGTCGTGACGAGCCAAACAGGGCAAACAACACCGTCGGGATGAGCATGGTATAGAGCCCGGTAACGACGGGTGTACCGGAAATCTTCGTGTAACCCATGACCTCTGGGATCGCCAATGCTGCCAGGGTGAGACCGGCGACAACTTCAGCGGGAATCTGCTTCAGGTCTAACGGCAGCAAGCCTTGCAGAATGGGCAGGTGGAATCTTTTGCGCGCAGTGGTTTCGGCCATTTCTCATTCCTCCTCGACCAGCACTTGCACGCGTCCGGAGTGCGCTGCCTTGACCAGTAGCGCATGGTCGCGGGCTGTCTGGTCTGCATACAGCAGGGCGAAGTCGCCCACGGACCGGTCAAAGGCATCGCCCTTGCCCAGGTAACCGCTGATGGTTGCGGCGTCGCCGGACTTGGCGTGTGCGCGCGCCAAGGTCAAACCGCAGATGTCGGCGTAGCGCTCCAGCTGGTGGGCAGTGACGCTCTCGACCGGCACGGACAGCTTCATGTCGCGTAGCTGGCGGACGAAATAGTCGCGTCCGCGGTGGCTGCGCGTCCAGCCGAGGAAGATGTCACTGGAGGACTGCATCAGGCGCTGGCCCATGACCACCCGTTGCCCCTGGTTGTGGTACTGGCTCCTGCCCGCGTACGGCGCCAGCACCGAGCGACAGGACTCCTTGAACTGCAGGATCAGTGGGGCATTGCCCTCGGAGAACATCAGCACGATGAAGCAGCGAGTGCCGACGCTACCGATGCCCACGACCTTCAGCGCAGCGTCCACCATGCGGTAGCGGTCGAACAGTACGCGGCGTTTGTCGGAAAGACTGCCACGGTAGTCGGCCAGGTTCTCCTGCACGCGGTCCATGAAGTCGGCCTCGGCGACATGGTGAATGATCGGCGGTTGGTCGACGATGCGTGGATTGCCGGCGACCTGCTCAGCGATTTTCGGGAAGGTGTTTTCCACCACCCGCTCGTGGGCGCGGTCGATCAACTGCTGGCGGAACTTGCGGACCTTGTCGTCTGGCGCCATCTCCAGCAGCGTCTGGGTGTCCAGGCGCGAATACCAGACCTCCAGCGGGCTCATTTTCGAATAGACGCGCAGATTCTCGCGGTAGGCGCAAACGCAGGCGATGGCTGAGTCGCGTGCAACGGTGTCGGAGATGCCATTGTCGCGCGCGGCCACCGCGAAGCTCACGGCCAGGCGCTTGATATCCCATTCCCAAGGCGCCGGCAGGGTTTCGTCGAAGTCGTTGAGGTCGAACACCAGGTTGCGTTCGGGGGTGGCGAAAAGGCCGAAGTTGAGCAGGTGGCAATCGCCGCAGGCCTGCACCTTGATGCCGATATTGGGCCCCTTGGCCAGGTCATGGGCCATGAGCGCGGCTGAGCCGCGCAGGAAGGTGAAGGGGCTGCGCAGCATGCGTCCGTAGCGGATTGGCACCAGTTCCTTGAGGCGGCCACGGTTGGACTTTTCCAGGATGGCCATGACATCGCGCTGGCGGCCGGGCGATTTCCAGATGGCATGTGTTTCGCGAGGGGTGTCGTTACGCAGCTGTTGTCCGTTGGCGATGCGCTCTTCGCGGGTGCGGAACTGCGAGGCAGGTTCGGCCTTCGCGAGTCGATTGATGGAGGCCTTTTTGTCGGAGCCCATGATGCTTTCATCCCCGAAGTGATGTGGACGTGGAGGCCGCGCACTCACTGCGTGCTACAGCATTCGCAGGGTGTTCGCTGCTCGCCAACTACCCATGGTTGGAATGGCTCACACTTAAATCATTGAAAAGGACCTGCCTTGCACTAACTTGATCGACATCAAAAAACCGTCGATCAGGCGCCCGTCGACGGGTCACGGTATCAAGGCGGTCAGTGCCGAAGTCATGTTCGGCCTTGAACGCTAACCTGTCGGTAGGCGGCGGGGCGCTCGCCTACCGTCTCCACACCTACGGATGGGCCGGATAGTCTATGTAGCCGTGTTCGCTGCCGCCGAAGAATGTACTGGGGTCGGGTGTGTTGAGTTGCAAAGCCTCCCGGATACGCCGTGGCAGATCCGGGTTTGCCAGGAACGGCCGACCAAACGCCACGACGTCCGCACGCCCGTCCCGAATGGCTTTCTCTGCGGACGCAGCGTCATAGCCGCCGGCGATGACCAACACGCCTTTCCAGGCGTCCCTCAACGTGAGGATGATCTCGTCCCAGCGAGGGTCGTAGTCGTCATCCCTGACCGTACCGACGACTGCAGGCTCCACCAGGTGGAGATAGGCCAGCCCGTACCGATTCAATGATTCCACGATGTAGCTGAAGGTCTCGATGGGCGTGTCGTCTCCCATGCCCATGAAACGCCCCATCGGGGTAAGACGCACACCGACGCGGTCTGCACCGATCTCCTGCGCCACAGCCTGGACGATCGCCAGGAGCAGGCGCGCCCGGTTCTGGTAGGTGCCGCCGTATGGGTCGTTGCGCTGGTTACTGTTGCTGTTGATGAACTGGTCGAGCAGATAACCGTTGCCCGCATGGATTTCCACACCGTCCATACCGGCCTCGATGGCGTTGAGCGCAGCGTTGCGGTAGTCATCGATGATCCCGGCGATTTCTTCGACCTCCAGGGCGCGCGGCACCGGCACATCACCCCAGACCCCATTGCCGGCTTCATCGACGATGAATGTCTTGCCAGGCGCTGCGATGGCACTGGGGGCCACAGGCAGCCCATTGCCTGGCTGAAAGCTGGGATGCGAAACGCGCCCGACGTGCCAGAGTTGCATGAAGATGCGGCCATGGTGTTCATGTACCGCATCGCTTACCCGCTTCCAGGCCTGGATCTGTTCAGGCGTATGGATACCCGGGGTCCATGCGTAACCTTGCCCTTGCTGGGAGATTTGCGTGGCCTCGGTAATGATCAGGGCTGCGCTTGCGCGCTGAGCATAATATTCAGCAGCCATGGATGTCGGCACATTTCCCGGTTGCCCGGCACGCGAGCGGGTCAGTGGGGCCATCGCGATGCGGTGGGGAAGTTGCACAGCGCCCACGCGAATGGGATTGAACAGATAGCCAGTCATTGCTCGGTTCCTTTTAAAGTTGACAGTGAATGCTGCCTGGAGATGAAGCGGCGTCGCGGTTGTTTGCTGAAACGAGGTTAATGGCCAGGGCCGAATCTGATAATCGGCAGAACCGGAGCAAGTGCATTGCGCAACTCGCAAAACATCGGGCCTGAACCTAAAGCGCGCGTCGCGCTTTACCTCGGTAGACCCGCAGCACATCGGCCATCACCGACAAGGCGATTTCGGCCGGGGTCCTGGAGCCGATATCCAGGCCAATGGGCATGTGCAGGCGCTCTATGTCAGCAGGCGACAAGCCGCCGATCCGCCGCAGTCGCTCTGCACGTTTTTCCGAGGTCCGCTTCGAGCCCATGGCACCGATGTAGAAAGCAGGGGTGTGCACAGCCTCCAGCAACGTGAGGTCGTCGATTTTCGGGTCATGGGTCAGCGCAACCACCGCAGTGGCCTCGTGGCAACCGCCGTTGGCGATATACAGCGAGGGCAATACGGGAATCAGCGTCACCCCCTCGATCGGCATCGCGGCCGCCTCTTCGCGCGGATCGCAAGCGATCACTTCGAAGCCCAGGGCCTTGGCGAACTGCCCGCAAGCCTGTGCCACGGGTGAAAGGCCGGCGAGCAGCAAGCGAAGGGCAGGGCCCAGGTTGATCTCAAGATGGCCTGCGCTGCGCACCACGGTGTCGGCACCGCCAGCGTAGGGCCTGGTGCTGCACAAGCCGCTCTCAAGGTCGATCACCCGTGTCATCCGATGTTGGCCACGCAGCGCATCCAGCAACTGGCCCAAGTGGGCGCGCCATTGCTCGGTGGGCCGTCTGTGCTCGACCAGCACATCCAGGCTGCCGCCACAGGGCAGTTGCAGGCGGCTGCGCTCTTCAGCGGTACGCCCGTAACTGACCACTTGCACGTTGGCAGCGTGCTCGCCACGGCCCAGTGCTTCGAGAAACGCCTCCTCGACGCAGCCGCCGGATAACGAGCCGCTGTGCGCGCCGTTCTGCACCGCCACCAGCATTGCACCGGGTGATCTGGGCGCCGATCCGAAAGTCGACAGGACCGTGCACAGCCATACCGTTTGCCCTTCGTCAGCCCAGGCCAGCGCCTGCTCAAGCACTGTCACATCAAGATGTTGCATCTAACGTTACCCTCTCAAGCGCTGGCCCCGGGTCGTCTGCTGCCCCTGCTCACGCCTTGCGGGCAAGGGGCAAGGCAAGCCGGCGGTGGCCAGTGGCGTCGGCCACCGCATTGCCGAGGGCTGCTGCCATCGGGCCCTGGACGATTTCCGCAGCGCCGAGAAACGGCTGCCCCGGCTGATCGATCATGTACACGTCTACCTGTCTGGGAAGCTGCGGGAAGCGCAGGATCGGATACCCGCTCCAGTCGTAGCTGCGTACCCCACCGGCGTCGTAACTCAGCGCTTCGTAGAGCGTCCAGCTGCTGGACTGGACGATGCCGCCTTCGACCTGGTTGCGAAGCCCGTCGGGGTTGACGATCTGGCCCACGTCCACCGCCGTGACCACCCGCTGGATCTCGATCTCGCCGGTTTGCGGATGCACCTGGATTTCCACCGCCACTGCGCAGTAGCCCATGATGTTCTTGTAGCGGGCGAAGCCCATGCCGATGCCGGTTCCCGGAGCCGGCGACCGGCGTGGCCAGCCGAATTCGTCCCGAGCCCTTGCGACCACCGCTCGAGCCCTGGGGTCGGTGAGGTGGCTGAGGCGGAACGCGACGGCATCAACCCCCGCCTGATCTGCCAGCTCGTCCAGGCAGGCCTCGATGGCGAAGACATTGATATGCGCCCCCAGCGAGCGCATCGCCGAAGTCCGGAACGGCATCTGGGTGATGAAGTTCATGTCGATGCTGGTTGCGCCCGTTTCGTACAGGGGGATCGCGTTGCGGTCGCCATCCCCTTCGGGCTGGGCAATCGGCACGGACGGCATCGAGGTGAACGGCCGGGCCAGCATCCGCGCCGGCACCAGGCGGCCGGCATTGGTGATGCGCTCGTTGTGCGGGGTGGTCCACAACTGGTACGTCCAGTTGTTGATCCGACCGTCGCTGCCCAGGCTGGCCTCCAGTTCTGCGAGCATGGCCGAGCTGTATGGCTCCCAGAGATTTTCCTGTTCACGCATCCACTGCACCCGTACGGGTACGCCTGGCAGGCGCATGGCGATCAGCGCTGCATCGGCCGCAGCGTCATCGGCGCCGTTATGCCCGTAGCATCCAGCGCCTTCAACATGGATGCAGCGGACGGCGGCTGGCGGCAGGCCGACCATCTCGGCGATGCCGGCCCGCAGGGGGAACACGCCCTGGGTATGGGTCCACACCGTCAGCAGGCCGTCCTTGAGCCAGGCAACCGAACAGGACGGGCCAATTGAGCCGTGCATCAGGTACTGCTTGGTGACGCGTGCACGGTAGGTCTTGCCGCTGGAAGGCGCTGCAACGCCGGCATGCTTGATCGGGTAGCGCCTGGACTGCAGCCTTGGCAGCACCTGGTGAATCACGGCCTGGTCGGGGATCACGTCGCCACCGGCCCAGGTCGCGGCCTCGTAGCCCGCTCGCATGGCCTTGACGGCTTGCCACTCATCCTTGGCCACCACGGCGAGGTAGTTGCCGTCCTCGATCACCTTGACCACACCTGGCAGGCCTTCGATGGCCCGCTTGTCGAAGCCGGTGAGCTGGCTGCCTGGGCGCGGGGGGCGGATCAAGCGGGCATGGACCATGCCCGGCAAGCGCATGTCCTGGACAAAGGCTGCGCCGCCGGTGACCTTTGCAGGGATATCCAGCCGCGGCAGCGCATGGCCGATGAGTTTGAACTGTTCGGGTGAAATGTCTGGCGAGCTGGCAGTGGCGTACTGGTGCAGGTCCACCCCGGCCACCGCCTCGGCGTAGCTCATGCGCGCACCGGACGGGGCAGTGACCATCGCATCGCCGGTGCTCAGCGCGGCGACGTCCACCCCCCACGTGCGTGCGGCGGACGCCATCAGCATCTGGCGAACCTGCGCGGCCGCATTGTACAGCGCCGTGCCGCTGTCGAAGATCGTATGGCTGCCGGCCGTATAGCCTTCGTTCGGGGTCAGGGCCGTGTCGGCGGTGAGAAAAGTGATAGCGGCAGGCGGAACGTCCAGCCGCTCAGCCGCAATTTGCAGCAGCGCGGTCTTCACCCCGGTGCCCAACTCCA
Source organism: Pseudomonas sp. TWI628 (assembly GCF_039673865.1). Classification (NCBI taxonomy): domain Bacteria; kingdom Pseudomonadati; phylum Pseudomonadota; class Gammaproteobacteria; order Pseudomonadales; family Pseudomonadaceae; genus Pseudomonas; species Pseudomonas sp. TWI628. The sequence goes on from NZ_JBDJMM010000003.1 coordinate 118,999, forward strand.
CCTTGCCGGTGTACACCGTGATGCCTTCGGCGCCAACCTTGATCCAGGCGTCGAGATAAGGGTTGGTACGCAGGCTCCCCGGCAGGTCGGGGGCGAGCACGACAGTACCTAGCGTATCCACTTCGGTATCGGCCAGAGCCTTGCGTGCTGCCGGCATCAGCGTGAAGGCCATCAGCAGGCTGCTGCCCTGAAGGAACGCGCGGCGGCTGAATTCGCTGTTAGCCATGCAGGCCACCGTTTTCGATGACGCGGGTGATGGCTTCGATGATCCGCAGGTGAGTACCACAGCGGCACAGGTTGGTCGCCATGTGGGCGCGAAGGGTCTGCTCATCGGGCTGCGGATTTTTCTCCAGCAGGGCCTGGGCGCGCGTGATCATCCCGGCGATGCAGTAACCGCACTGGGCGGCCTGGGTATCGATGAAGGCCTGCTGCAAGGGGCCGGGGCGTTCTGCCGTGCCCAGGCTCTCGAGGGTGCGCACCTTGCGCCCTTGCATACCTGCGCAGGGTGTCACGCAGGAAAACACCGGTTTGTCGTCGACGATGACGGTGCAGGCGCCGCACTGGCCCAGCCCGCAGCCATATTTGGCGCCATTGAGTGCCAGGTGGTTGCGCAAGGCGTAGAGCAACGGCATGTCCGGATCGATATCCAGGCTGTGCACCTGGCCGTTGACGGTGAGATTGACGTTACTCATGGGGTCTCCTGGCGCAGTGCCCGAACAGTGGCGTCCACATCGAGCCACGGCTGGTCCGGGCTCGCCTGATGGCGGATGAATTGGGCCAGTGCTGCGAGTTGCTGGTCGTTCAGGCTGGCAGCGAACGGCGGCATGGCAGGGCCCGGCTCACCGGGCATGGGCGCGATGCCTTCGAGTACCGTCTTAATGAAGTTGCGTGGTTCAGCGGCCAGCACCGCAGACGTGGCGGTCAGTGCAGGCCTGCCATCGATGGCACGCATCGGCGCTGCGGCGCCGTGGCAGCCGGCGCAGGCACCCTGGAAAAGGTCCTGACCCAGGCGGGCCGATTGCGCCGGTAGCGCAGTGCTGACGCCACCGGCGCTCCGCCTGGCAGCGCCCGCGGGCAGGCTCAGCAAATAGTGCGCGATGGCTTCGACGTCGGTCTGCGGCAGCCGTGCGAGCTCCTGGCTGACCGGGCGCATCGGGCCGGCCGGCGTGCCGTGGCTGTCTGCGACCTTGGCCTGCAGATAATCCACCAGCTGGGCCTCGGACCAAGGCTTCTCGCGACTGGCCAGGCCAAGCAGGGAAGGGGCTTGCCAGCCATCGACCACGCCACCTGAGAGTGCCAGGCTGTCTTTTTCGGCGCCGAGGAAGTTCAAGGGAGTGTGGCAGCCCCCACAATGGCCTGCACCTTCGACCAGGTACCGACCACGGTTCCACGGTTGCGACTGCTCGGCCGTCGGCGCGAAAGGCGCCGAGTGCAGGAACAGCAGATTCCAACCCGACACCAAGGGGCGGATGTTCATGGGGAACTTCATGCGGTTGGGTGTGGCTGGCTCGTACACCGGTGGGCCGCTCATGAGGTAGGCGTAGGCATCGGCCAGGTCTTCTTCGCTGAGCAGGCGGTAGTGCTTGTAGGGAAATGCCGGATACAGAAAATGACCGTCTCTGGAAACCCCGTCGCGCATGGCACGCTTGAATGCCTTGAGCGACCACGTGCCGATGCCGGTGGTGGCATCGGGCGTGATGTTGGTGCTGTAGAGCGTACCGAACGGCGTCACCAGTGGCAGGCCGCCTGCCAGGTACTTGCCGCCAGGGCGCGTATGGCACACTGCGCAGTCGCCGGCTGTTACGACAACGGCGCCGCGCGCTACCTGCGCGGGGTCGAAGGCCGCAGGCCTTTCAATCGCGCCGATCGCAGGTCGCCACATCAGGCCGGTAGCTACAGCCAAGCCGCCGATGCCCAGAGCAACCGCTGCCGCACTCCAAAGCTTCCTAGCGGACATTGATACCCTCCTCGCGCTTGAACCAACGCGCCGACTGGCCCGGACTCATCAGCGTTTTCCTCATCTTTTGCCTCGACTCATGGGTGCCGATTGGATGGGGGGAGCCTAGAGGAGCATGAGCGGTAGGGGTATAAGTACCTCACGCAACGAAGCTTTGCTTGTCACGCAACGCTGCCGGTTTGCGCAATTTGCAACCGGTGCGTATCGACAGCACACCTGTCATATCTTGAGGCCTTGCAGGAGACTATGATCCAGACTGGCACCTCGATGGGTGGCGGCAAGGGTCGCCATTGCCGATTACCAGCTGAGTCGAATACATGGATAAGTTTCTCGCCTTGAGCATGTTTGTAGAGACCGTTCGTTGCGCAGGATACTCCGCGGCAGCGCGAAAGCTTGGCGTGGCCACTTCGTCTGTAGCGCGGCAGGTCGCCGCGCTTGAATCCGAGCTTGGCACCACGCTCATCACGCGCAGCACGCGCCAGCACAGCCTGACCGACCTCGGCCAAGCCTATTACGACCATGCCGTCGCCATCCTTGATGCGCTTGCCAAGGCAGACAGCATGGTCACCGACAGGGGCAGCGAAGCGAAAGGCAAGCTGCGGGTCAGCGCACCTGTCGAGTTCGGTCGGCGCTTGATTTCGCCTCACCTTGGGCGGTTCCTGGCAGCCCATCCGGAGCTGGAAGTGAGCTTGAACCTGAGCGATGAAATGGTCGATCTCTACAAGGATCGCATCGATCTGAGCATCCGCTTGGGGTCAACGGTCTCCAGCGAAGAGGTTATCTGCACCTCTATCGGTCATTTTCAGCGTTGGCTGGTGGCAAGCCCTGCCTACCTGGAGCAACATGGCGCGCCAGGGCACCCCAGCGAGCTCTCCAACCATTCGTGCATGCGCTTCGATTATGGTGGCCCCATGAGGGACTGGCATTTTGAGGTCGAAGACGAGACTGTGCCCGTTGCGGTAAAGGGCCGGATGCAAAGCAACAACGCCGACATCCTCCGGCATGCGGCGGTCGCGGGACAGGGCATAGCACTGTTGGCTGACTGGTTGGTTGCGCAGGATGTGCAGCAGGGGCGGCTCACCCGCTTGCTGCCGCAATACGAGGTAAACCCGACCTCGGTGAATGCCTCGATCAACATCATCTACCTGCCGATCAATCGCGAGTCGACGCGCATTCGGGTCTTTGCGCAATTCATGAAAGAGCTGCTGAACATTGCATAGCCACTGACGCAACGCTCCCTTGCGTGGCATGGCACTTCTGTCGGCGTGGGCAACTCCCTACCCTTGGAGGAACGAAACCTCAAGGGGCCTGAAATGCACACTCCACCGATATTGGCGTTTGACTTCCTCGATCCCTGGGGATGGGTCGCGTTGCGCCGCCTGGCGATAGCGATGGCCATGGCAGGAAAGGACTTCAAGGTCACGTTCCAGCCTTGTCGTTCTGCACAGGGGCAAACAGCCACAGGAACGGCCTACACCGAATTCCTGGCGCTGCGCTTCGGGACTCACGCAGTGGTTCATCAATCGCTCGTGGCAGCGCAGATGCAAAAACTGGGCGTCGAGCCTGCGTTCAGTGAAATCCGAAGCGTCCCAGACACCCGTCCCGCCCTTGCCACTGTGCTGTGGTTGCAGCATAGCGCCAGGCCTGCCCAGGCGTTCGTGCAACGCGTGTTCGAGGCGCTGTATTGCGAAGGTCAGGACATCGGTGACGAGGCCGTTCTGCAACGGCTGCTGAGCCAGGAGACGGTGTCTTTCGGCGAGCTGAAGGCGTTCATGCACAGCGACGCGTTCAGCGAGGCGCTTCAGCGCAGCGAAAACGCTGTATCAGGCTGGGCAGGGCGGGTGATCCCCTCTCTGCGCATTGAAGGTACCGTGGTATTCGGTGCGCAGCCGCCTGGCATATTGGCCCGTATGTTTGCCTAGCAGCCATTGAGAACCGGCTTTCTGGCACGGCAATCACCCACTTGCGGCCCTTTGAACTGAGCCCCGGCGTCGCACGCTGTGCTGACAGTGTTCGCCCCGAGCATGATGGGAACCGTTCAACCTGGCTACCCTGCCTGCCTGTCAAAGGCGTAATCCTTGAAACCAGCCACCCGATTCCATGGAAGCACTGTTCATGCCCATCGACTTCAGACCTGCCCAAGCCTCGGACGCGCACGATATTGCGCGCTTCTTTCAACTGACATCGGAGGGCATGGCCGATTACATATGGAGCAAGCTTGCCGCACCTGGAGAAGCATTGCTGAGTGTCGGTGCGTCTCGCTATGCCAGGGAGCAGGGCGACTTCTCCTATAAGAACTGCCTGATGGCCACGTCCGAAGGGCGCGTGATCGGCATGATGCACAGCTATGCCTTGCGCGAGGCGCCTGGCCGGCCTGTCGAGACAGACCCGGTCCTTGCGCCTTATTCCGACATGGAAATACCCGACACCTTGTACATATCCAGCCTGGCCCTGGATGAGGGCTGGCGCAGCCAGGGGCTGGGCGCCCAGTTTCTTCGCCATGCCCAGCAGCGCGCCGAGGACGCTGGCCTGAATGGGCTGTGCCTGATCGATTATGCAGAAAACCACGGTGCACGCCGCTTCTACGAGCGTCACGGTTTTCAGATTGTGAAAACCTGCCAGATCGTTGCGCACCCCATGCTGGGCGTCACCGGTGACGCCTATTTGATGTATCGCCCTAACCACCACGTGCTCGAGAAAAAACCATGAACCAGAAACTCACCGTGTTCCGCGAACTGGATATCCAACCGGTGCGCGACCTTCCTTTTTTTGCAGAGGTCGTGGAAGGCAGCCCCCATACGCTGACGTCCAAGTACTATCACGATGAACAGCAAGGTCGCATTTCCGGCGAATGGGAAGCCACTACCGGAGCGTGGCGCATCGACTACAAAGTCTGGGAGTTTTGCCATGTCCTCAGTGGCTGCTGCGTCATCGAGCTTGAGGGTTGCGCCCCCGTCACACTGGCCGCTGGCGACACGTTCATCATCGAACCGGGCGCCAAGGGCAAATGGACCGTGCTGGAAGACATGAAAAAGAACTTCGTGATCCTCGTGCCCACGAACTAGGACCGTTCACCTCGGTAGACAGCTGGCTGCATCACGCCAGCTAATAACGGTATGGCCGGCATCTGAATCCTGTATTAGGCCTGCCCGCGCACGGCTGTTTAGCATCGTCGAAGTCTTCCTGTCGACGAGAACAACAACGTGAACCTTGGAACGATCATCACCCGTAGTGCCCACTACTGGCCGGACCACATCGCCGTGGCCGATAGCCACAACCGTGTGACCTACGCCCAGCTGGAACGCCGCAGCAACCGCCTGGCCTCAGGGCTGGGTACGTTGGGCGTGGCCGCAGGCGAGCACGTGGCGATCCTCGCCAGCAACCGCGTGGAGCTGGTTGAAGCGGAAGTCGCGCTGTACAAGGCGGCGATGGTCAAGGTGCCGATCAATGCGCGGCTGTCAGTGGATGAAGTGGTTCGGGTGCTGGAAGACTCCTGCAGCGTCGCCGTGATCACCGACGCCAGCTTTGCCCAGGCCCTGGCCACGCGGCGTGGGCAATTGCCGCTGCTGCGCCAGCTGATCGTGCTGGACGGCGAGGGAGGCGACCTGAGCTATGGCGCGGTGCTCGAGCGCGGCAGCGAAGCACCGCTGCAGCTGGACCCGGCCGACGACGCATTGGCCGTGCTGCACTACACCTCCGGCAGCTCGGGCGTGCTGAAGGCTGCCATGCTGTCGTTCGGCAACCGCAAGGCCTTGGTGCGAAAAAGCATTGCCAGCCCCACGCGGCGTTCCGGGCCGGGCGACGTCATGGCCCACGTCGGGCCGATCACCCATGCCAGCGGCATGCAGATCATGTCGCTGCTGGCGGTGGGCGCCTGCAACCTGCTGCTGGACCGTTACGACGACCGCCTGTTGCTCGAGACCATCCAGCGTGAACGGGTCACGCGGCTGTTCCTGGTGCCGGCGATGATCAACCGGCTGGTCAATTATCCCGGCGTCGAACGCTTCGATCTGTCCAGCCTGAAACTGGTGATGTACGGCGCCGCACCGATGGCGCCGTCGCTGGTGAAAAAAGCCATCGAACTGTTCGGGCCGATTCTCGCGCAAGGTTATGGCGCGGGTGAAACGTGCTCGCTGGTGACGGTGCTGACCGAGCAGGACCACCTGGTGGAAGACGGCGACTATCAGCGCCTGGCCTCCTGCGGGCGCTGCTATTTCGAGACTGACCTGCGGGTGGTCAACGAGGCGTTCGAGGATGTGGCGCCCGGCGAGGTCGGCGAAATCGTGGTCAAGGGGCCGGATGTCATGCAGGGCTACTGGCGCGCACCGGAGCTCACCGCCGAAGTCATGCGTGACGGCTACTACCTCACGGGTGACCTGGCCACGGTCGATGCCCAGGGCTACGTGTTCATCGTCGACCGCAAGAAGGAAATGATCATTTCCGGTGGCTTCAACGTGTACCCCAGCGAAGTCGAGCAGGTGATCCATGGCTTCCCCGAAGTGTTCGAGGTGGCGGTGGTCGGCGTGCCCGACGCGCAGTGGGGCGAAGCGGTGCGTGCGGTGGTGGTGCTCAAGCCAGGCGCGCAGCTGGAGGCCGCTGAACTCATCGAGCGGTGCGGGCGCGCGCTGGCCGGTTTCAAGAAGCCGCGCGGCGTCGACTTTGTCAGCGAACTGCCGAAGAACCCCAATGGCAAGGTGGTGCGCCGCCTGGTTCGGGACACTTATTGGCAAAACAGCGAACGTCGTATCTGACCAGGGAGCATTACTCATGTATCAACCAAGTGCAAAGGCTGCGCAGATCATCGAAGCGATCGAGGGTTTCGTCCGCGACCAGGTTCGCCCGCTGGAACGCCAGGAGCAGCTGGACTGGGCGCGCCCGCACCCGCAGGCGGTGCTGCAAGAGGTGTGGAAGCGCTCCAGCGAGCAAGGCCTGTACACCGTCATGTTGCCCGAGAGCATGGGCGGGGCCGGCCTCAACGTGGCCGACCTGTGCGCAGTGAAGGAGGCAACGGTGCTGACCGGCTCCATGCTCGCGCCACATGTGCTGGGCGAGCTGTCGGGGCCGCCGCGGGTCGGCCATCTGTTCAAGGTGGCCAGCCCCTATCAGGTCGAGACCTTTCTGAAACCGGTGTGTCGGGCCGAAAAAGCCGTGTGCTTTGCGCTGACCGAAGCCGAGGCCGGTTCGGATGCGACGGCCATTGGCACGCAGGCTCGCCGCGACGGTGACCACTATGTACTGAGCGGCAGCAAGCGTTACATCTCCGGCGCCACCTACGCCGACCTGGCGGTGTTGCTGGCGGTGACCGGGCCGGGGCAGGGCGCCCAGGGGATTTCAGCGTTCTTCGTCGACCTCAAGGCCCCCGGTGTGCGAATCGAAAGCGATTATGCGGTGATGTCCGGTGGTGGGGCCCATGCTGACATCGTGCTCGATCAGGTGCGGGTGCCAGTGGCCAACCTGATCGGTGAAGAAGGGCAGGGCTTCAAGCTGGCGATGGGGCGCATTACCCTCAACCGCCTGCTGCATTGCCCGACATTGCTGGGCATGGCCGGCCTGGCGCTGAACCTGTCGATCGAGCATGCGCGCAGCCGCAAGCAGTTTGGTCAACCGATCGCCATGTTCCAGGCGGTCAACCACATGATCGCCGACATGGCCACCGAACTGCACGCTGCGCGCAGCATGGTGTACGCCACGGCGCAGGTGAACGACGCCGGCGGCGATATCCGCACCCAGGCGCCGATGTGCAAGCTGTTTGTCTCCGAGGCCGCCTTCCGCATCGCCGACAAGGCAGTACAGGTGCATGGCGGCGCCGGGTTGATGCAGGGCCACCCTGTGGAATGGATTTTCCGCGCCACACGGATGATGCGTATCCTCACCGGCACCAGCGAGATCCAGCGCAACACCATCGCCAAAGGCGTGCTGATGCCTGCCTGACCGACAGGCCGCTGTTGCAGCGGCCTTTTGGCACTACCCAAAACAATAACAAGAGTACTCGCCATGACTGCGGATTCCTCCCTGCCCAACCCCCGGACTGCCTGGCTGGTGGCCGCGCTGCTGGCGCTGCTGATGCTGGTCAATTTTCTCGACAAAGTGGTGATCGGCCTGGTGGCGGTGCCGATGAGTGCCGAGCTGGGCCTCACGGCCACCGAGTTCGGCCTGATCGGCGGCGCGCTGCACTGGTTTTTCGCCGTCTCCGCCGTGATCGGTGGCTTCATGGCCAACCGCCGCCCCAGCCGCACCTTGCTGCTGGGCATGGGCCTGTTCTGGGCGCTGATCCAGCTACCGATGCTGTTTGCCACCTCGCTGTGGGCCATCGTCGCCTGCCGGGTACTGCTGGGCATCGGCGAGGGGCCGGCCTCGCCGGTTGCCACCCATGCGCTCTACAAGTGGTTCCCCAACGACCGGCGCAATTTGCCGGTGGCCCTGTTGCATGCCGGCAGTGCCATGGGGCTGCTGGTGGCCGGGGCGATGATCCCCTGGGTCAGCCTGCATTACGGCTGGCGTAGCAACTTCATCATCCTGGCGCTGATCGGCCTGGTCTGGTGCCTGTTGTGGTGGCGGCTCGGAAAGGAGGGTACCCTCGAGCGCCTGCGCGCCAGCCAGCACAAGACCGATGACGCAACAGTCCCCTACCGCAGGCTGTTGAGTGACCCCAGTGTGCTGGGCAACTACCTGTGCCACTTCGCCGCCAACTGGTCGTTGGCCTTGACCCTGACCTGGGTGCCCAGTTACCTGCAGGTGGGCCTGGGCATCGACCCGCTGCAGACCGGGCGCATCTTCGTCATGTTCGTGGTCGTGACCACGCCGCTGAGCTTGCTGCTGGCCTGGTTGTCCCAGCGCCTCATGCGGCGTGGCCACCCTTCGCGGGTGGCACGCGGCGTGTTCGTTTCGGTGTGCCTGATACTGGGCGGGCTGCTGTCGGCGTCGCTGATACTGCCCGGGCTGAGTACCGCCGTGCGTGTGGCCGCGCTGACCTTCAGTGGTGGGCTGGCCTTGGTCATGTATTCGGTTGGCCCGGCGATGCTCGCCGAGTTCACCCCGGCGGCCCAGCGCGGCGGTATTCTCGCCATGGGCAACGGCATCGCTTCACTGGCCGGGTTGGCCGCGCCGGTGGTGACCGGCTTGCTGGTGCAAGGTGCAGGGGCTGAGCACCCGGTGGGCTATGCCCAGGGGTTTGCGGTATGCGGCGCGGTGTTGGTCGTGGCCGGGCTGGTCGGCCTGGCTACCTTGAACCCGCAACGCACGCTGCAGCGCTTGCGTGGGGCGGTTGCAGTTGGCCGCCAGGCGCACGCTCAGACCGCCAGCTGAACACCCAGTACGGACTCCAGCGGCTCCGCCTCTTTGCCGATCAGCTCGCCACGCCAGCGGCCGCTGTTGACCAGGTCGATGAGCACCCCGCGCACCAGGTCGCGCAGGCAACCGGCGGCGAACGACAACGGCTTGTGCCGTGAGTGCGCCAACGCGATGGTGCGGCTGATACGTGGCTCGACGATACGCCGTGCTGCCGTGGGTTCGAGCAGTTCGCTCAGCGGCGGCCAGTTGCTGATGGTCGCCGCCAGGCCGGCGCGCACCAGGCTGGCGATACCGGGCGCCGATTGCTGTTCGTAGGCTGCGCTCAGTGGCACGCCGGCTTGCATGGCGGCTTGCTCGATGCGCCGCCGCAAGTGCAGTGCCCGCGGCGGCAGCACCAGCCGGGTGGCGGTGGCTTCGGCCAGGGTGATGGTGTCGGGGGCGTCCGGAGCTGATGCACCCACCCAGTACAGCGCCTCGGTGAAGATCGGCTCGGCCTCGACATGGTCGAGCTCCTCGGCATTGGGCACCACGCCGAAGTCCACCTTGCCCAGTTCGATGGCCTGGCCCCCTTCGCGGCTGAGGCCGTCCCACACCGTCAGGATCACCCCGGGGAAGCGCTGTTCGGCGCGCCTGACGATTTCCGGCAGCAGCAGGTCGGCGGCGGTGGCCGGGATGGAAATGGCCACATGGCCCTTGGGGTCGCCGCGGCTGGATTTCAGCTCGTCCTTGACCGAGTCGAGCTTCTGCACCACCTGGCGGGCGACTTCGTAGAGCTGGCGCCCGGCATCGGTCAGGGCAATGCCGTCGTGCTGGCGGTCGAGCAGCTGCATTTCCAGTTCACTTTCAAGCAGGCTGATCTGCCGGCTCAGCGCCGGCTGGGCAATGTAGGCGCGGCGCGAAGCCGAAGAGAAGCTGCCAGCCTCGACGATGGCGATCAGGTAGCGGAGCTGTTTCAGGGTCATTGCAGCGGTTCCAAGGGTATGCCGAACTGATATGGCACGTATCCGAACACGTTATTTGTGGGGTTCGAAGCGCGGCTCCTAGTATCACCCCGAAAGGGCGGGCCAAGGCAAGCCCGGCCGCGACATCACAACAACAAGAGGCCAAACCCGATGAAACCTGCCGACCTGCTGCGCAGCATCCTGCTCATCAATGCCAGCCTGCTGGCCCTGCACGTGGGGGCCACGCCGATGCCTGCTGGCCTGACGCCGGTGGGCGCCGAACGCGGGCCCAGCAGCGACGGCCGCATTCCGGCCTGGAGCGGCGGTCTGCAGGCGGGGCAGGTGTCGCTGGCGGTCAACGGCACACCCCTGGACCCGTACGCCGATGAGCAGCCGCTGTATGTCATCACCGCCGACAATTACACCCAGTACCGCGAGCAGCTCACGGCGGGGCAGGTGGCCTTGCTCAAGCGTTACCCGCAGTCGTTTCGCCTGCCGGTGTACCCATCGCACCGCAGTGTCGCGGTGCCGCCCCAGGTGGATGAGTGGGCCCGGCAAAATGCTGTCAGTGCCCGGCTGGTCAATGACGGCAATGGCGTACAGGGCTTTACCGGCGTGCTGGCCTTTCCACGGCCGCAGAATGGCTTGCAGGTGCTGTGGAATCACCTTACCCGTCCGCGCAATGGCAGCTTCAGCCTGGCCTCGGACAGCATTACCCCGCGTGGCGATGGGCGTTACGTCACGATGAGCCTGCAGCAGACGTTTGCCCGCCCCGACGTGCTGCACGATGGCCATGCGAGCAATGTGCTGTATTACCTGAGCTACCGCATGACCGCGCCGTCGCGCCTGGCGGGTGATGCCGTGGTGCTGCACGAAACCCTCGATCAGGTGGCGCAGCCACGCCTGTTGTGGCTGTACAGCAGCAGCCAGCGGCGGGTGCGGCGCGCCCCGGCGTTGGCCTATGACAGCATCACCCCGGGCACGGCCGGCCTGCGTACTGCCGACAGCCGCGACATGTTCAATGGTGCCCCGGACCTCTATGAGTGGACCCTGGTGGGCAAGAAGGCCCTGCACGTGCCGTACAACAGCTATCGCCTGGCATCACCGCTGCTCGGTTATGCCGCGTTGATCGGCCCGGGGCATGTCAATCCGCAGCCGACGCGCTATGAGTTGCACCGGGTGTGGGAAGTGGTGGGTACGCTCAAGCCTGGGGCCAGGCATATCTATGCCAGCCGCCGCTATTACCTGGACGAGGACAGCTGGGCCATCGTCGAGGCGGACTTCTTTGACCGGCAGGGGCAACTGTGGCGCACGGCCCAGGCCCACAGCTACTACCACGTCGCGGGGCAGGCGCTGGTCAATGCCATGGAGGCGATCTACGACTTGCGCAGTGGCCGTTATCAGCTGTCGGGCCTGACCAACGAGCAGCCAAGGCCGTACACCTTCGATGTGCGCACCAGCGCGTCCTACTTCTCTCCCGGCGCGCTGCGCAGCCAAGGGCTGCGCTGACGACGCGGCGGTGAGGGTGGGGCTGGCCTGGATCAGGGCGTGACGATATTGAAGCGCCCGTCCGCTTCGTCCAGCCCCGCCATGAAGCGCATGAACTGGATGCGCTCGCCACTGATGTCGATATCGCCCACGGTCGCTTCCTTGAGAAAACCGGTCTGCTTGAGCGCGATGCGGTCCAGGGTGGCCTTGCTCATGCTGACCTCGACATCGGCCTGCCCATGGCGCGTCAGGTCGCGGTGGGTAAGCACACCGTTGCGCAGGGTCAAGGCGTAGTCTTCGTTCAGGTCGGTGAAGTGCCAGTTGATGGTCAGATCCTGCGCGGCGGCTTTGGCGGCATCCACGCGTACCCCCAGGTAGTCGAAGAACAGCGTTGGGGTCAGGGCGCGCACCAGGTCATCCGCACTGCCGCCCTTGCTGGCGGCTGGCGCGACACCGTTGCGCAGCTCCTGCGCGCCGGTCAGGTAGGCGTTGCGCCAGGTGGCATTCTCGCTCTGGTAGCCCAGTTGCTCCAGAGCATCGGCCTGCAGCTCGCGCGCCGCGCTGTTGTCGGGCTGGGCGAACACCAGGTGCCGGGTGAGCTCCGCGACCCAGCGGTAATCGCCAGTGCCATAGGCCTCGCGAGCCAGGGTCAGCACCCGCTCGGCACCGCCCAGGGCCTTGACATAGTGCGCCCCCGCGTCGCTCGGCGGCAGCGGGTTGAGGGTCGCCGGGTTGCCGTCGTAGAAGCCCATGTAGCGCTGATACACCGCCCGCACATTGTGGCTGAGCGAGCCGTAGTAGTCGCGGCTGTACCATTTGCTGGCCAGCCGTGGCGGCAAGGTGGTCAGCTCTGCGGCAATCTCGGTGGGGCCCAGGCCGCGGTTGATCAGGCGCAGGGTCTGGCTGTCGATGAACGCGTACATGTCGCGCTGATCGGCCAGGTACTCGCGGATCGCCGCGCCGCCCCAGGTTGGCCAGTGGTGCTGGGCAAACACCACTTCGGCCTGCTCGCCGTAACGCAACAGCGACTGGTCCAGGTAGTGCGCCCACACCTTGGCATCGCGCACCTGGGCGCCGCGCAGGGTCAGCACGTTGTGCTGCACGTGGGAGGCGTTCTCGGCCATGCACAGGGCCTTGAACCGGGGCAGCCACAGGTTCATCTCGGCGGGGGCTTCGGTTCCGGGGGTGAGCTGGAATTCGATATCGACGCCGTCGATGCGCAGGGTCTCGAAGGGTTGTTCGATCAACCGGGTCGGGGCAATCAGGCTGACCGTCGCATTGGCCGGCACGCCCTTGCCCAGCCCGGCATCCACCTGGCCGCGGGGCCCGCGTGGCAGCGGTGCGCCATACATGTACTGGGCGCGGCGCTTCATGGCAGGGCCGGCCAGCACGTTCTCGCTGACGGCATGCTCGAAGAACCCCTGCGGGGCAATGACCTGGACCTTGCCGGCCTTGACCTCGGCTTCGTCGATCACCCCGCGCACGCCACCGAAGTGATCGACGTGCGGGTGGGTATAGATCACCGCTACCACCGGCCGTTGCGGGCGATGGCGGAAGTACATCGCCAACCCGGCCCTGGCGGTTTCCACCGACAGCAGCGGGTCCATCACGATCAGGCCATGCTCGCCCTCGATGAGGGTCATGTTGGCCAGGTCCAGGCCGCGAACCTGGTAGATGCCGTCGGTGACCTTGAACAGGCCGGCAATGCTATTGAGCTGGGCGATACGCCACAGGCTCGGGTTGACCGTGGCCGGCGCCTCGCCGCTGAGGAAGGCATAGCGCTGCAGGTCCCAGACGGTCTTGCCATCGGCATTGACGACGGCGTGGTCGACGGCTTCCAGCAGGCCCCGGCGGGCATTGTCGAAGTCGCTGCGGTCGGCGAAGGGCAGGCGCTGCAACCATTGCTGATTGCTTTGGCGAGTGAGCTCGGTGGCGTCCTTGGCCGGCGCTTCGGCCAGCGCCGGGAAGGGCAACGCCAGGGCCAGCAGGTAAGGCAGTGTTCGTAGGCGCATGGAAAGGTCCTTGTTGTTCTTAGGGCGAACACTCTAAGGACAGAGCTTGCCGGCGAACCAATACCACTCTTGCATGGCTGGCCATGCTGCAATGCGATGGCTCAGCCGCCGCCAACGTCCATGATCCGCGCCACCAGCCAGGCCAGTGCCGGGTCGTGCTGGCGATGGGCAAGGTACACCAGCTCCAGCTGGAACGGCTCCAGGGCGAACGGCAGGTCGAACACTTGCAGTGGCAGCAGCCGGGCGAAATGGCGCGCCAGGGCGGTGGGCAGTACCACGCAAAGGTCGGAACTTGCCGCCAGGTGCGCAGCCTGCAGGTAATTGGGCGTGGTGTAGGCGATGCGCCGGGCCAGGCCTTGTTCGCCCAGCCATTGATCGACCATGCCCCGGGTCTGGCCACCGTGCACCCACAGGTGGCGCAGGGCGAGAAAGGCCTGCAGGTCGAGTGTGCCCGCCACGTCGGGGTGCCCTTGGCGCACGGCCACGTGCAGGGTTTCGCTGCGCCAGTGGCGCCGCTCGTAGCGCGCGGGCACTTCGTCGAAGCGCCCCAGCACCAGGTCGAGCTCGCCACGGTCCAGGGCTTCGGCCGGCAGGTTGGGTGTCAGGTGCTGCACGTCCACCCGCAAATGGGGCGCCTGGGTTTGCAGGGTGGCCAGCAAACCGGGCATGCACAGCTGTTCGGCGAAGTCGGTGAGGGCGATACGCAGCTGCCGGTGGCTGAGCTGTGGATCGAAGCGGTCGCCGCCGCCGAGGGTCTGCTCGATCTGTTGCAGGGCCGCGCGGATCGGGCCTTCAAGGGCCAAGGCGCGCGGGGTGGGGCGCATGCGCCGGCCCACGCGCACCAGCAGGGGGTCGCCCAGCAGGTCGCGCAGGCGCGCCAGGGCATTGCTCACGGTTGGCTGGGTCAGGGCCAGACGCTCGGCAGCACGCGAGACGTTCTGTTCACGCAGCAGCATGTCCAGCACGCGCAGCAGGTTGAGATCGAAGTTGGCTATATTCATGCGAAAAATACATGGGATGGAAAATGAGAATTTCAAAAATAGTAGGCGCCTGACTAGGGTGGGGGCAATGCCTTCCCAACATCGATCAGGAGCGTCACCCGTGAGTACTCCCTACAACCTTCAGCAGGCGGCGGTGATCGGCGCCGGCACCATGGGCCGCGGCATCGTCATCAGCCTGGCCCGAGCCGGCCTTGCGGTGCTGTGGCTGGATAACGACCCCAGCGCCACCGAAGCCGGCCTGGCGCTGCTCGCGCAGACCTGGGCACAGCAGGTGGCCAAGGGGCGTATCGACCAGGCCGAGGCCGATGCCTGCCTGGCCCGGGTGCGCCAGGTGATGGACTACGCCGACCTCGCGCACGTCGACCTGGTGATCGAGGCGGTTTATGAAAATCTGGCGCTCAAGCAGCAGATCTTCCGTACGCTGGATTGCACGCTCAAGGCCGAAGCCATCCTTGCCAGTAACACCTCGGCCCTGGACATCGATGCCATCGCTGCCGTGACCCGTCGCCCAGAACAGGTGCTGGGGCTGCATTTCTTCAGCCCGGCCCATGTGATGAAGCTGTTGGAAGTCGTGCGCGGGGAGCGCACCTCGCCCGCCGTGCTCGATGCGGCCCTGGCCCTCGGCCAGCGCATGGGCAAGGAAGTGGTGGTGGCCGGCAACTGCCCGGGCTTCATCGGCAACCGCATGCTCGCCACTTATGTGGCCGAGGCGCGCAACCTGCTGCTCGAAGGCGCAACGCCACGGCAGGTGGACGAGGCGCTGCAGGCATTCGGCATGGCCATGGGCCCGTTTCGCATGTATGACGTGGTCGGCATCGACCTGGAGTGGCGTGCGCGCCAGTTGGCCGGCAAGGGCATGGAAGCACCGCTGGCCCAGGTCGACAATGCCCTGTGCGCGCAGGGGCGTTTCGGGCAGAAGAGCGGCCAGGGTTACTACCGTTATGCCCCTGGCAGCCGCGAAGCTGAGCATGACCCCGAGGTCGATGCGCTGGTGCTCAAGGTCGCCCAGGACCTGGGCGTGCGCCGGCGCGACATCGACGACGAGGAAATCCGCGAGCGCTGCCTGCTGGCCCTGGTCAACGAGGGGGCGAGGATTCTCGAGGCGTCCGTAGCCAGTTGCAGTGCCGACATCGACCGGGTCTACCTGCATGGCTATGGCTTCCCGGCAGCGATTGGCGGGCCGATGCGCTGGGCCGACCAGCAGGGGTTGAGCCTGCTGCTGGCGCGGCTCGAACGCCTGCAGGGCCTGTTCGGCGAGCATTGGCGGCCAGCCGGGCTGCTGGTGCGTCTGGTGGCCGCCGGCAAACAGCTGGCGGATGTCCGTGAGGGCCGCGCATGAACTACCGAGCCCCCCTGCGTGACATGCATTTCGTGCTGCACGAAGTGTTCGATGTAACGGCGCATTGTGCTCGCCTGGGCAATGAGCTGGACCGCGAAACCATCGATGGCATCCTTGAGCAAGGTGCACGTTTTGCTGGCGAGGTGGTTGCGCCGCTCAATCGCCAGGGCGATGAACAGGGCTGCCGCCTGGAGCAAGGTGGCGTGCGCACGCCCGATGGCTTCCCTCAGGCCTACCGCCAATACGTGGAGCAGGGCTGGGGTGGCATGACCGGCCCATTGGACCACGATGGCCAGGGGCTGCCGAAAATGGTCGCGGCCTGTTTTCACGAAATGCTGATGGGCGCGTCGCTGTCGTTTCGCATCTATTCGGGCCTGACCGAAGGCGCCGTGCTGGCCTTGCATCGTCATGGCAGCGCGGCGCTCAAGCGCGACTACCTGGGCAAGCTGGTCAGCGGCGAATGGGCCGGCACCATGTGCCTGACCGAGCCACAGGCGGGCACCGACCTTGCGTTGCTGCGCACCCGCGCCGAACCGCACGGCGACTGCTACCGCATCAGCGGCAGCAAGATCTTCATCAGCGGCGGCGACCAGGACCTGACCGACAACATTGTCCATCTGGTGCTGGCGCGCCTGCCGGATGCGCCGGCCGGGGTGCGTGGCATCAGCCTGTTCCTGGTGCCCAAGTTCGAATGCACCGGTGACGGTGGCCTGGGTGCGCGCAATGCGGTCGAATGTGGCGCGCTGGAGCACAAGATGGGCATCAAGGGGGCGGCGACCTGCGTGCTGAACTTCGATGGCGCTCGCGGTTGGCTGGTGGGGGAGGCCAACCAAGGCCTGGCCTGCATGTTCACCATGATGAACGATGCGCGCTTTCAGGTTGGCTTGCAGGGGCTGGGCATTGCCGAGGCGGCCTTTCAGGGGGGCCTGGCCTATGCGCGCGAACGCTTGCAGTCACGTAGCCTGGCCGGGCCGGTAGCGCCCGAGCGCAATGCCGACCCGATCATCTGCCACCCGGATGTGCGGCGCATGTTGCTGACCCAGAAAACCCTCAGCGAGGGCTGCCGGATGCTTGCGGCCCTGGCTGCCCAGGCACTGGACCTGGAGCACGGCGCTGCGCAGCCTGAGGTGCGGTCGGCTGCCGGGCGCCGGGCGGCTGTGCTGATTCCCATCGTCAAGGCGTTTCTCACCGATGTCGGTCAGGAGGCTGCCAGCCTCGGTGTGCAGCTCTACGGCGGGCATGGCTACATCCGCGAATGGGGCATGGAACAACTGATGCGCGACAGCCGGATCACCCAGCTGTACGAGGGCACCAACGGTATTCAGGCACTGGACCTGATCCGCCGCAAGCTGCTTGGCGACGGCGGCGAGCAGTTGCGCCTGCTGATCGATGAGTTGCTCGATGCGGCACGCAACTGCCGCGCCGAGGCGTTGGCCGGGATGGCCCAGGCAGTTGTCCAGCGGCTGCAGGAGTGGCGAAACCTGAGCGCCGAGGTCATTGACGCCTGCCGCTGCGACCCGCAGGAGATCGGCGCAGTGTCGGTGGATTTTCTCGCTTACTCAGGCTACGTGCTGCTGGCCGCCCTGTGGCTGCGGGCTGCCGAAACGGCCAGTGCGGCATTGGCTGCAGGCAGCCAGGACAGCGCCTTCTACCAGGCCAAGTTGCAGGCCGCCGCGTTCTACTGGCGGCGAGTGCTGCCGCGTGCCAGTGCCCACTGCGAGGCGTTGCGCGGCGGCGCCCAGTGCCTGATGAGTCTCGACGAAGCGCACTTCGCTTTCTGAGCTTGCCCCGTCGTTCACCCACAAGAACAAGAGGAACATGAACATGCAGCCCTTCAGTTTTGCCACCACCCCCCAGCTGCTGTGCGAAACCGGCGCCGCTGGCCGCCTGGCCCAGCTTTGCCAGCAACGCGGCGTGCGCCGCGTGCTGATCGTAACCGACCCGGGCATCGTCAACCTGGGCATGCTCGACGATGTGTTGCCTGGCTTTTCCCAGGTGCACCTGAGCGCGGCGATTTTCAGCGAGGTCAGCGCCGACCCCAGTCACGCCTGTGTGCTGGCGGCGGTCGGACGGGCGCGCCACATAGGCGCCGAGTTGATCGTCGGCTTCGGTGGCGGCAGCTCGATGGACGTCGCCAAGCTGGTGGCACTGCTGGCACACCCTGCCTGTGACCAGCCCCTGGAGGCGGTCTACGGCATCGACCAGGCGAGGGGCCAGCGCTTGCCGCTGATCCAGGTGCCGACTACCGCCGGGACCGGTTCGGAGGTCACCCCCGTCGCTGTGATCACCACCGGCGAGGCGGCCAAGATGGCGGTGATTTCACCGCTGCTGTTGCCTGACCTGGCACTGCTCGACGCCGAGCGAACCTTGGGCCTGCCGCCCGCGATAACGGCCGCCACCGGTATCGATGCCATGGTCCATGCCATCGAGGCCACCACCAGCAAGTTCAAACGCAACCCACTGTCCAGCCTGTTGGCCCGCGAAGCCTTGGCGCTGCTGGCCGGCAACCTTGACCAGGCGGTGCACAACGGTGGCAACCTGGTGGCGCGCCAGGCCATGCTGCTGGGGGCCTGCCTGGCCGGGCAGGCTTTCGCCAATGCGCCGGTGGCGGCGGTGCACGCGCTGGCCTACCCGCTGGGGGCGCGTTACCACGTATCGCACGGGCTGGCCAACGCCCTGGTGCTACCCCATGTGATGCGTTTCAACCGGCCTGAGGCCTTCGCCGATTATGCGGCGCTGGCGCCAGCACTGCTGGGCGAGCGGCTGGTGCCTGGCGATCCGCACCAGCTGTGCAGCCAGTTCATCGATGAGCTGGAGCAACTGGCACCACGCTGTGGCCTGCCCAGCCGGCTGCGTGATGTCGGTGTGCCGCGCCACAGCCTGCCGCTGTTGGCCGAGGACGCCCTGCAACAGCAACGCTTGCTGGTCAACAACCCACGCAAGGTCACCCTGGCCGATGCCCTGGCCCTCTACCAGGCGGCGTTCTGAGATGGCCAGGGAGCGCCCGCTGCGCGGCGCCTACCGCCACTTCCAGCCGATCACCACGCGCTGGCACGACAACGACTTGTATGGGCATGTGAACAACGTTGTCTATTACGGGTTTTTCGACAGCGCCGTGAATACCTGGTTGATCGAGCATGCCGGCCTGGACATCCACCGCGACCCGGTGGTGGCTTACGTGGCGGGGTCCGCCTGCGACTATTTCGCCGCCGTCGCCTTCCCGCAACGCATCGAAGTGGGCATTGCCGTGGAGCGGCTGGGCAACAGTTCGGTGCAATACGCCCTGGCCGTGTTCGTCGAGGGCGAACCTGAAGCCTGCGCGGCCGGCCGTTTCAATCATGTATTCGTCGACCGCAGCAGTAATCGCCCGGTCGCCATTCCCGTGAAGTTGCGCAGTGCCTACGAACAGCTGCTGTCGGTTTGACTGCCCCTTACCGCGCCATAACGAATCGGCATGGCGTTGATCTGAAGACGCTATTTGTGAGGGCCGTAACCGCTACCTGATACTCCTCATCACCGACACCGCCGGCCTGGGCGGCCGGCGCTTGCGCGCTGAACCCATCATTTCCCTCTCTAATAAAACAACAAGAGGTTAAGAGTGAGCGCAACCCTTATTTTCTGCCGGCGCCGCGCGCCGTTGGCGGCGCTGTGCTGCCTGCTTGCCACACCGGTTGCCGGTGTGCAGTTCGAGGCCGGACCCTTGCAGGGGCGCTTCGACTCGGCCCTTTCGTTCGGTACTGCCGTGAGCACTGCCAACCCCGACAAACAGCAGTTGCAGAATGCCAACGGCAACGACGGCCGGCGCAACTACCGCGCAGGCGATGTGTTTACGGCAGTCTTCAAAGGTACCCACGACCTGGATCTGCAACTCGACAACGTCGGTGTGTTGCTGCGCGGCAGCTACTGGTACGACACCGCACAGCGTGACCACAGCCAGCGGGCGGTCGATATCGACGACCGCAACCGCCTGGTATCGGCGAAAACGGCTGGCGCGGAGCTGCTCGATGCCTTTGCCTATGCCCTCTATGACATCGACGGTGAACCCGGTTCGCTGCGCGTGGGCAAGCAGGTGGTCAACTGGGGCGAAAGTCTGTTCATCCAGGGCGGGCTGAACGTGATCAACCCCTTCAACCAAGCCGCGCTGCGCCGGCCAGGTTCGGAGGTCAAAGACGCCCTGGCGCCGGTCAACCTGGTGTATGTCACCCAGAACCTCAACCCGGCGCTGTCTTTCGACGCCTTCTATCAGCTAGATTGGGAGCAGGCTCGGCTGGAGAACTGCGCGACGTTCTTTTCCGGCAACGACTTCATGCCCGAAGGCTGCACGGGCCTGGATGTTGGCGGGCAGATGGTGACCAACCCGGCGGTTTCGCAGGCCCTGGCCCCCTTCGGTGTGATGCTGGCGGAGGAGGGCGTGCGAGTGCCCCGGGGGGCCGACCAGGATGCGCGCAACAGCGGCCAATGGGGCTTTTCGCTGCATTGGTACGTCGAACCGCTGGATACCGAGTTCGGCCTGTTCGCCGCCAATTACCACAGCCGCTCTCCCTACCTGGGTACGGTCAGCAGCCGCTACTACGCCAACGCGGGCTTCGCCAGGCAACTGTGCGGCAATGTCGGCGTGGCGCTGGCCAACTGCGGCGCCTTTCTGGCCTCCAGTAATGGGCAGACCCTTGCCGGTGCCCTGCGCATGGGGACATCGCAGTATCGAGCGCAATACCCTGAAGACATCCGCCTGTATGGCGTCACCTTCGCCACCACCTTGCGCAACGGTACCGCTGTGCAAGGTGAGCTGAGTTACCGCCCGAACATGCCGGTGCAACTCAACGGCAACGACATCTTGCAATCGTTGCTCAACGCGCCCGGTCGCAGCCCGCTGAACGCCGATGGCCTGCGCCCGGCAACCGACAACACGCCGTTCGACGGTTACCGGCGCAAGGAGGTGACCCAGGCCCAGGTGTCAGCCGTGCAAGCGTTCAGCCAGGTCATGGGCGCCAACCAGCTGGTGCTGATGGGCGAGGTGGGGGCCACCTATGTCGGCGGGCTGGAGGGGCGCTTCGGCCCGCGCT
The DNA here is from genome assembly GCF_039673865.1 of Pseudomonas sp. TWI628. NCBI lineage: Bacteria > Pseudomonadati > Pseudomonadota > Gammaproteobacteria > Pseudomonadales > Pseudomonadaceae > Pseudomonas > Pseudomonas sp. TWI628. Next base: position 140,090 of record NZ_JBDJMM010000003.1, read on the forward strand.
ACGGGCGCTCCGGTGCCTACGGCAACGGTGAACTGGCTGACAACAGCCTGTGCCTGGCGATCTCGAGAAGCCCGGGCGACTGCAACGGCGAAGGCTTCGTCACGCCCTTTTCCTGGGGCTACCGGCTGCGCGCCACCTGGAGCTACCCGACCCTTGTACCGGGCCTCGACATCCGTCCAAACCTGGCTTGGGCCCATGACGTCAAGGGTTATTCGCCTGCAGACGGCTCGGCCTTCAACGAAGGCTCGCGTTCGATCAGCCTGGGTGTGGACCTCAGCCTGGCCAGCCAGTACTGGGCGAGCCTGGCCTATACCGATTTCATCGACGGCGATTACGGCACCCGCGGTGACCGCGATTATGTCGCGTTCAGCGTGGGCGCCAATTTCTGAGCCAAGAAGAACGATGGCAATGAATCGATCGAGGCTAGCGGCGCTGGCGGGTTGAGGTGCAGGGGGCTCTGCTGTGGAGCGCTTTGTCGGGCATGCTTAGCCAGGTAACTTGGCCGCAAGGACATCAACCTTCTCAATTGACGGCGGTTCGGCAAACAGCTCGGCAGCCTTCGCCATAAGTGCCGCTGCGACTTTGCCCGAAAGATGAGCCTGCCGGCCTGCTTCATCCGGGAAGGCGTCAAAGATGCCAAAGGTGGAAGGCCCCAGGCGGATTGCGAACCAAGCCGTGGTGGCTGGCTCTTCCTCCACTATTGGCAGGCCGTCCAAGAGAAAGCGCTCTACCTCTTTCTCTTTTCCGGGTTTTGCTTGCAGTCGAACGAACAACGCGACACTGACCATGACCTGTCTCCTGTTGTTACGACGACATCATTATGCGCCGTGCTTGGCAGTAAGCCCAACGCGATGAAGAACGTTAATGATCTTTCGGCCCAGTGGCGCATCCCCAGTCCAGGCTGGCGGCGACACTCATGCGGCGCCGCCATCAGAGGAGAATATAGTCGCTGTACTGCCGCAAGCCGTTATGGGCGCCTTCCGTCAAATGCACGTAGCGGCCATTCACCCAGTCAATCGCCAAGCAGTCGTCGACATCCAGCACCGCATCGGTATGCGGCTTGAGCCAGCTTGCCTGCAGGCGTTGTTTACCCTGTTGCCTGGCCTGGGCCTTATCCCTGGCCACCAGCAGCAGGTAGCGGTGGGCCTCGCCAAATACCCCTTCCTCGTAGCCACCCAGGTTGATGAAGAACAGACGTGGGTCACCTGGGCCTGGCGCCACATCACTGAATTCGACACGGTAGCGGTCCACACCATTGACCTCCATCCACGAGTCGATATGCAGGCCCGTAAGGCTGCCGAACCACGCCTGGCGCAATTGCGGGTACGCCTGCTCAAGTGACTCGGCTTGGGCGAACACCACATCGTGCACTTCGATACTGGCGCGTGGATGGCGGCCACCGAGCATGACTACGTACAGCATGAGTCATTCCTTCCAGGTTAGAATCTATACAAGGCCACTAAAATATCTGTACATTGTACTAGTGTTGTACAGTATTTTCGCGTGTTCGAGGTCAGTATGGCGCACCCTGCTCGTTGGACCGCGCTTTGCCTGCTATTGGTTGCCCTGTCTGCGGCGGCGGACTGGCGTGCGGAGCTGCCGGCGGCAAGACGGCTGGGTGCCGGTGAGTTCACCTGGTTTGGCCTGCGTCTTTACACAGCTCAATTGTGGGCAGTAGGCCCTGTTCATGACTGGAACCAGCCTTTCGCCCTTGAGCTGCTCTACCACCGCTCGCTGTCCAGGGACACCTTGGTGCAGGCCAGCCTCCAGGAAATGCGCCGCCTCGACGCGGGCAGCATGACGCCGCAGCAACGTGCCGCGTGGACCCATGCGATTGAGCAGGCATTTGTCGACGTGCATGCCGGTACGCGCATTACTGGCCTGTACCTGCCGGGGCAGGGCTGTCGCTTCTACGTCGACGGCACGCTCAGCCGCGAAGTTGCCGACCCGGTCTTTGCCCGCCAGTTCTTCGCCATCTGGCTCGACCCCCGCGCCAGGGATACCCAACTGCGCCAGCGCCTGCTTGGGCTGGCTGGCAACGACCGAGGACCATGAACATGTACAAGGCGCTGTTGCTGGCTTTCTGTGTGCTGCTGGGCAGCTGTGGCAATGTCGGTGTCGAGCAGTATGCCCAGCAGCAACCCAAACTGGACCTGGCTGCGTTCTTTTCGCGACCGGTGCAGGCCTGGGGGATGTTCCAGAAGCGTTCCGGGGAGGTGGTCAAGCGCTTCCACGTGCGCATCGACAGCCACCGCGAAGGTGAGCGTCTGATTCTCGACGAGCAGTTTGTCTATAGCGATGGCACACGCCAGCGACGTACCTGGACGCTGGTGCCTGACGGCCCTGGCCGCTGGCGCGGAACGGCGCGGGATGTGATCGGTGAGGCGCGAGGCGAAGTGGCGGGCAACGCGCTGCGATGGCGTTACCAGCTGGACCTGCCGGTTGACGGAAAGCACTGGCAAGTAGACCTGGACGACTGGATGTACCTCATGGATGACGACACCCTGATCAACCGCTCTAGCATGAGCAAACTGGGCGTGGAGATAGGGCAGATCACCCTGTTCTTCCGCCGTCTGCCGGAGGGCACACCATGAACTTGATCGCGCTCACTCAACTGGTTTCGACCGGCGAGGCAAAGGAACTTGAACTGCTGTCGCTGGAAGGGGGCTTCTACCTCCTGCGCGCCTTGACTGACGTAGGCCCCGTGACCTTGAGCGATGCCCTCGGGCAGCCCGTTCGCGTGCGCTCCACTACTGAACTGAGGCATTTGCTCGGTGGCCTGCCCCCCGTGCCGTGCATGCTGGTACAACAGGTGGTGCATGATGAGATGTGCGGGCAACGTGACGGCCCGATTGCGCCGCTGCGCCTGCCGATATCGCTCGCCAGCCAGTGGTAGCCTGAGCGATGCGCCTGGGCCTGGTGCTGGGTGACCAGCTGTCGTTCGACCTGGCAAGCCTGGCCACGCTTGACCCTGCCTGCGATGCGATCCTGATGGCGGAAGTTGAGGGTGAGGCCCGGTACGTGCCGCATCATCCGCTGAAGATCGTGCTTGTCTTCAGTGCCATGCGGCATTTTGCCCAGGCCCTGCGGGAGCGGGGTTGGCAAGTGCATTATGTCGAGCTCGATGCTGACGGCAACAGCGGTAGCATCGTTGGCGAGTTGCGGCGCTGGCAACACGCCTTGGGCGCCACCCACATTCACCTGACCGAGTGCGGGGAGTGGCGCCTGGAGCAGGCTTTGCGCGATGCCGGCTTGCCCCTTGTGTGGCATCGGGATACGCGTTTTCTATGCTCCCGCGAAGCCTTCGCGCGCTGGGCCGACGGGCGTCGCCAGCTGCGTATGGAGCACTTTTACCGTGGCATGCGCAAGCGAACCGGCCTGCTGATGGAGGCCGATGGCAGCCCGGCAGGTGGGGCCTGGAATTTTGATGGCGACAACCGCAAGCCGTTACCGCGCCAGCTGCGCGGGCCGTTCGCTGCGCATTTCGCGCAGGACGGGATCACGGCAGCGGTGGTCGCCCTGGTACGTCAGCGCTTCAGCGACCACTATGGAGCCATCGACGGCTTCGACTACCCGGTGACCCATGCCGAGGCACGTCAGCTCTGGCAACATTTTCTGGACTTCGGGCTGGCGGCCTTTGGTGACTACCAGGACGCTATGGCCGAAGGCGAACCCTACCTGTTCCATGCGCGCATCAGCGCGGCGCTCAACATCGGGCTGCTGGATCTGCGTGGCCTGTGCCAAGAGGTCGACAACGCCTGGCGCGAGGGGCGGGTGCCGCTCAATGCAGCCGAAGGTTTCATCCGCCAGTTGATCGGCTGGCGCGAATATGTGCGGGGCATCTATTGGCTGCGCATGCCGGAATATGCCGGGCTCAACCACCTGGGCAACGAGCGTGCGCTGCCGGCATTCTACTGGACCGGGCGCACCCGCATGCGCTGCATGGAGCAAGCTATCGGGCAGACCCTGCGATTGGGGTACGCTCACCATATCCAGCGGCTGATGGTGACCGGCAACTTCGCATTGCTGGCCGGTATTGTGCCTAGCGCGATTTGTGAATGGTACCTGGCGGTTTACATGGATGCCTTCGACTGGGTGGAGTTGCCCAACACGCTCGGCATGGTAATGCATGCCGATGGCGGCTACCTGGGGTCCAAGCCCTATTGCGCCAGTGGTCGTTACATCCAGCGCATGTCCGATCACTGCAAGGCGTGCAGCTACAGGGTCGACCAGGTGATCGAGGAAGATGCCTGCCCGTTCAATGCCCTTTACTGGCATTTCCTCATTCGTCATCGGCCTCTGCTCTCGGCCAATCCGCGCCTGGCACTGGTCTATCGTAGCCTCGATCAGATGTCGGCCAGCCGTCGCGATGCGGTGTGGCAGCGTGGCCAGGTACTGTTGGCCCGGCTCGATGCCGCGCAACTGATATGAAAAAGCGAATTGGCCTGACCGGGTATGGAGGTTCAGTCAGCGCTCAGCCTACCCCCAGTTGCCGGCGCAACTCAGCCACTTCGGCCTCCAGCTCGCGTACCTTTTCCTCAGCGAAAATCTGTGCTGTGACGTCCCGCTGAATGCCGATGTAGTACGTCAGCTGGTCCGCCTCGTTGCGCACGGGCGTGATCGATAATTCGTTCCAGAACAGGCTTCCGTCCTTGCGGTAGTTGCGCAGCACCTGGCGGCAGGGCTTGCCTTCGCGGATCGCCTTGCGGATGACTGCAAGGCTCTCCTGGTCATGATCCTGGCCCTGAAGAAAGCGGCAGTCCTGATAAAGGATGTCGTCCGCGTAGTACCCGGTGAGCTGCTCGAAAGCGGGGTTGACGTAGATAAGGATGCTGTCATCGCCTTCCTGCTCGGCGACGACGATGCCATCGTTTGAATGCTCAACCATCAGTTGCAGGAGTTTCGCGTTTATCATGGGGCCCACCTACAGGCGTTTCGTATGCGATATGCGCAGCGTAGCTTCTATGCAGAAGGTTTCGGCGACGTGTGTTGCATCATGAACCAAGGCGGCTCAGCAGAAGGCGCATATGGGTTTAGAATGTTTCACCCTCTGGATGCCCCTGGTTATGACTGACGCCATTTCACCCGACCTGCTACCGATGCGCGATGTGGTCAGCTTGACCGGCGTCAACCCGGTGACCTTGCGTGCCTGGGAGCGGCGCCATGGCTTGATCAGCCCGCAGCGCACCGAGGGCGGCCATCGCCTGTACACGGCGCGGGATGTCCAGCGCATACGCGACATCTTGCGTTGGACTGGCAACGGCGTGCCGATCAGCAAGGTCGGTGAAAGGCTCGCAGGCCAGCCTGAGGTCTCTGCCCAGCAGCTCTCGGCCTTTGACCAATGGCGCGCCAGCGTGGCGCGCGCCGCCAAGGCTTTCGATGCAACGGCGCTTGAAGGCATCCATGGACAGTTGTGCACACTTTTCCCCACGGCCATCGTCCTGCGGGAAGTGCTGATGCCGGTTTGGCACGACTTGGCTGCAGGGGCTGCGCCAGGCGAGCGCAGCCAATGGGTGTTTCTCGACACGTTCTTGCGCGCACGCTTGCTGCTGCGTCTGCACATGAACCAGGCCGATGCGCCGCGCGTGTTGCTGGCCGCTACCGAGGGGCAAGCCGAACTCAAGGTGTTGTGCGCCGGGCTACTGTTGAGCAGTGCGCAGCAGCGTATCGAAGTGCTCGGTTGCGGGCAGCCGCTGGAAGAGCTCCCTATCGTGTGTGCGGCGATGCGGCCTGCGGCACTGGTGATAAAAGTCCAGGCCCCGTTGAGCCCCGCCTTGATCAGGCGCTTGCGCGCGTTGCAGATGGAAATCGAATGCCCGCTGGCCTTGGTTGGCGAGGGGCTTGCCGATATTCAACCCGCCTTGAGTGAAATCCCGCTAGCTCTGCTGGACGAGGCTAGCGCTGACGCCGCGCGCATGCTGAACGCCTTGCACCGTGGTGCTCTCGACCTTTGATCGATGGCCGTGCGGCGCCCATGGCACTCACTCCTTACCCATTGCGGGCACTCAGCCTTCAACCACCGGAACCACCACCACCTGAGCCGCCCGTGCCGGAGCCGCTCGAGCCGCCAGCGCCACCGCCAGGGTTCGTCCCTGTATCGTTGCCGCTTCCGCTATCCGTCCCTGAGCCATGGGTGGTGCCATCACCGCCGGTATTGTCGGTGCCATTGCTACCGGTATCGCCAGAGCCCATGCCATCCCCAGGCGTGCCTGCCCCTGTAGCGCCGCCATTGCCATTCATGTGGCTGCTGTCTTGCTTTTGCGTGCCTGGAGCGCGTTGGTCGTTCATGTCGGTGGCCGCCAGCACAAGCGGCGCGCTGGCGCCAAGGCACAGTGCCAACAACAACGAGTGGGGTTTGATGATCTTCATGGTGTATCTCCGTTGGGATGTTCACCATTTCTTTGTCCTGCCCGGGTGGCGACCTGTGCGATGGCGCTGACGAGCGGAACGAACGGACTAGGCGCCACATTTTGCGGCGCACATAGGCACGCCCCATTAGCCCGGCTCCATTGCGGTGTTTTTCTTCCAGCCCCGCAGGTTCATGACGCACAGGCAGACCTGCAGAATGATCAGCGCCCAGGCCTGCGCCTGCCATCCCCACAACCCCCACAGCACGTTGCTGCCTATGAAGCAGCAGAAGCCCAGCTTGCGTCTGTCCGGGCGCCTTGAACCGATGCACCAGGCGGCCAGCACGGTAAGGACCATGGCGGGCCATTCGAGAAAGTCGATCCAGTCATTCATCACGCGATACCCAAACTGATTGCGTTTCGATGTGGGACTGGCGAGCGCACACTCAGGTTCACATCGCTTTACCGACAGTCACGGTGGCCAGAATCATGGTAGAAGGAATATCGGATTGGCATGGAAATCTCATGTAACGCGAAAACTATAGGATCCTCCTGATCCCTCTACCCACCCTCAACTGAACAAGAACAAAGGGGGCTTACATGAGTTGTTTAATCTGCGCCGGACAGGCTGAGTCCGTCGAATGCGGCAGCGGCTGGGAAGAGCGGCGCTGCCCCCAGTGTGGTTGTTACCGGATGTCCCAATCCCTCATTCTGCGAATGATGGAAGAGGGTCAGATTTTTGATGCCGAGCGGATGCGGCAATGGCTGATGTCCCGGCGCGATGTGATACCTGTTCCCTGCATTGATCATGGCCAGGCGATTTTGTTGCTGTAATCGGACGATGCTCATCGTCCGGATGGCTCGTCCGAACTCAGGATTCAGCGGCGCAAAAAAAACAGCGCGTACTCAATAGAACATGATCACAGACTATCGGGATCGCCAAAGAACATTTGTATCCTCGACCTCAACCAGCGTTCCGCCGGGTCGTTGTCCTGCGCCCCGCGCCAGGCCATATGCAGTTCGAACGAGCGCACTTCCAGCGGCAGGTCCTCAGCCCGCAAGCCTCCCGCCGAGGTCAAGGCATCGGCCGTATAGTCCGGCACCGTGGCGACGATATCGGTCCCCGCCAGCAAACTCCCCAGGCCATTGAACTGCGGTACCGCCAGCACCACATGGCGCTTGCGGCCGATCTCCTCCAGCGCCTCGTCGATGAAACCCGACAGGTCCCCGGCAAACGACACCAGCGCATGCGGCCGTGCGCAGAAGTCGTCAAGGGTGATGCTGCCCGGCACGCTGTCGGCGCGCAGCAGCTTGGGCTTGCTGCGCCGCAGCACCTTGCGCTTGGCGTTGGCCGGCAGTTCGCTGGTGTAGCTGACGCCCACGGAAATCTCGCCCGAGGCCAGCAGGCTCGGCATCAACAGGTAATTGACCCGGCGCACCACCAGGACGATGCCGGGGGCTTCGGCGCGGATACGCTTGAGCAACTGTGGCAGCAGGGCGAATTCGGCGTCGTCCGAGAGGCCGATGCGGAACACCGCGTTGCTGGTGGCCGGGTCGAACTCGGCGGCGCGGCTGACGGCGGTGGAGATCGAATCCAGCGCCGGTGACAGCAGGGCGAAAATTTCATGGGCGCGTGCCGACGGCTCCATGCTGCGGCCGGTACGCACGAACAGCGGGTCGTCGAACAGGTTGCGTAGGCGCGACAGGGCCGCGCTGATCGCCGGCTGGCCGAGGAACAGCTTCTCGGCAGCACGGGTCACGCTACGCTCATGCATGAGGGTTTCGAACACGATCAGCAGGTTGAGGTCTACGCGACGCAGGTCGTTTCGATTCATCGGTGCGCTTCGCCTAAAGTGGGGCAGGGGTGAATCTTAAGGCCAAAGGCTGTTACCCTGCACCGTTTTCCGGGGGCCAATGCACAGGAAAGTCAGGTGCCCAATCAATGACAGGCATGTCGACTATTAATAGCCACTGATGGTCTAACGGCAAAAGCCCGGATAAAGTCCGTGGTAATACGAGATTCACACAGGCGAGGTATGCGATGTCCCGCATGATCCGTTTCCACAAGTTCGGCGCTGCCGATGTGCTCCGTTGCGAGGAGCAGCCCGAACCGTCACCTGCCGTCGGCGAGGTGCAGATCCGCGTCGAGGCAATCGGCGTGAGCTGGTATGACGTGCTCTGGCGGCAGAACCTGGCGCCCTCTCAGGCCCGTCTGCCCGCAGGGATCGGCCACGAGATGGCCGGTGTGGTGACGGCAGTCGGCGAAGGCGTCGATGACATCGCGGTGGGCGACCGGGTTGCCAGCTTCCCGGCCACCAGCGCCAACGATCACCCGGTGTATGGCGACGTCATCGTCCTGCCGCGCATTGCCATTACCCGCTACCCCGACATCCTCACGCCGATCGAGGCCAGCGTGCATTACACGCCGCTGCTGATCGCCTATTTCGCCTACGTCGACCTGGCGCGCGCCAAGGCCGGGCAGACTGCGCTGGTCACCGATGCCAGCCATTGCGCAGGGCCGGCCTTCGTGCAACTGGGCAAGGCGCTCGGCCTCAAGGTGTTCGCCGCCACCAAGGAGCCCGAGCAGCGTGAATACCTGCTGGGCCTGGGGGCTGACAAGGTGATCGTCACCGAAGAGCAGGACCTGCTCATGCAGGTTGGCAAGTACACCGATGGCCGCGGCGTGGACATGGTCCTCGATGGCATGGGCGGGCCGCAGATGTCGCTGCTCGGCGATGTGCTGGCGCCGCGTGGCAGCCTGGTGCTGTATGGCCTGCAGGGCGGCAACCAGACGCCGTTCCCGGCCTGTGCGGCATTCCAGAAGAACATCCAGTTCTACGTGCACTGTATCGGCAACTTCACCGGCAAGCCGGAGCTGGGCATCAGCCAGGACCAGGTAGCACTGCAACGGGCCTTGCGCGATATCAACCAGTTCACCGCCGATCAGTTGCTGACGCCGCAGATCATCAAGGTGTATCCATTCGCCGAGGTGGTCGAGGCCCATCGGTATATGGACGAATGCCCCTGTGGTGGACGGGTGGTGCTGGACATGGCGTCGGCCTGACAGCATGTCAAGTAACGAAAAACCGGGCTGATGCCCGGTTTTTTGCATTATGGCTGGCTATATTCAAGGGGCGGGAGTTATGAGGTTTGTAAGTTGATGTTGCCAGAGAGCCCTTGCAAGATTTTCAAATGACGTTTTTGCTCTGCGGATGGTGTGTTTGCCGATTTCTGAATGGTTTTTTCATCAGGATCTGTATCTTTTAATCCTTATTCAACGCTCGATAATGGCGCATTGATAGTTGGCGCAAGGAGCGTGCGGTGGAGAAGAGCAGGCGCAGCAGTGCGCGGTTGAAGGCGTTGGTAAGTTCATGGGCGGGCTCATATTTTTCGATGGTTTGGCGACAGCGGTGTGCAACTTCTAAGTTTCCCGGTTTGTTGTAGGAAATTTCTTCAAATTAAATCCGCTGCGTTAATTCATGTGCGGCGAATTTTTGCAGTGAATGAAGTTGTGAGGTGATGCCGTGAGTATTGTTCACGACCAGGCTATGCACTTTATCTATCAACAGGTGCTGGAGCGCCTGTTGAGTCATATGTCCAAGGAGCAACGCGCTTCCCTGCAGTTGTTGATACAGCGTTTGCTGGTGGCCGCGGGTGGGCCGGAATATATCGGTACCTTCAGGTTGCTGGTGGTTCAGGGGGCGGATCGCCGTAGCGCCCGGCTATTGGCGATGTTGCGGGCCGCTCAGTTGAGCATCGCCTTGCGAGCACCGGTGACCTTCAAGTTACGCGTGCTGGTGACCTGTTTGCCGATCACCAGCAGCGCGCTGCTGGAGCAGCATGAGCGCGCCTTCAGCGCCTTGTTCATGCATGATGATCCACGGGTGCTGCTGCAGATGGTCGAGGGCGCTGAAGTGGTGCCTTTCTGTCGCCGCGCCGATACCACCGCGCGGCAGTTGCCATTGACAGGTGGTGAAGCCTTGCTCCTGTTCGGCCACCTCGTCGATGCGCGCCCGCAAGCACTGCTGGGCAGTCGCACGCACCTGGCGCTGGCCGATGCCGTTCGCCGGGCGCTGGCCGAGTACCCGGGAGCCGATGCGTTGGTAACCGCCGTGCCCGCGCGCCAGCGCCGGCGCTTTGTGGCCTGGGCCCGGCGCAGCCTGCGCCTGGCAGGTGTCGTCAGCCCTGACTCGCTGCATCACTGCGTCGATAGCCTGGCCAGATGGCTGGGCCATTTGCATGCCGTTGCCGATTTACCGGGTGGAGCAGTCGCTGCGCCGGATAGCACCCGCACACGGGCATTGCCGCTGCGGGTCATCGCGATCGATGATCTGCTGGCCCAGTTGCTCAGTGACAGCCATCTGGACCTGGTCATGGGGTGGAGCTTCGAGGCGGCGCGAGAAGGCTCGCCGTTGACGGCGTTTGTCGACCCTGTGGCGCTGGCGCAATTAGATGAAACAAGGGGTCGCAGCGAGTCGCCCGCTGCACCGGCGCATGCCTTGCGCCTGGTCAGTCAGAACGGTCCAGCCAGCAGCTCGCAGGCGCCGCAGCCGGGGCGCCTCGCCAAGGCCTACGGGCTTGAGCAGACCCAGCTTGCCTGCATGTTGCACCGGCCGTTTTGCAACCAGGGCGCGGAGCTGGAGCGGTTTCTGCAATCGTGTCACGCCGACATGCTGGTTGCGCTGCCATACCTGCATCGGGCCTTGCAGGGCAAATCCTGCCCGGACGCAGTCAAGGACTGGATGGTCAACACCAGCGGCCTGCCGCTGGCACAGCTACGCATGGTCTACAAGGGGCGGCTGGCGCCGGGGGTACGGCGTTTGCTCGCCAACCTGGCGCGGCGCGATGTGCAGTTGCGGTTGCTGGGCCGCACTGCGCCATGCAAGGCCCCATCCTGATGGGGCGTGAGTTTGCCTATCAGGTGGTGTACCGCTACCTGGTCGCCTTGATCGAGGAAGCCGAGCGGGGCGGGCAGCCACGTTTGCCTTCGCTGAGGGCCTTGTCCAGGCGCCTGCGTGTTTCGTTGGCCACGGTGCAGGCCGCCTACAGCCTGCTCGAGCATGAAGGGCGAGTGCAGTCGGTGCCAAAGTCTGGCTACTTCGCCCAGGTTGGCCTGCAAGCAGGCCGGGCCGATGTGGCCCGTGCACTGCCCGCGCAGCCGTTGCTGGAGCGTGCACTGTTCGCCCATGAGCGGCGCCTGGGCCGGCTGCGTATGCAGCTGGCGCGGGGGCTGGGCGTGCCGCGCCTGCGGGATGCCCTGGCCGAGCGCTACACGCGCTCTTCGCATCAGTATTGGCGACCTGAGGATGTGCACCTGGGCCCGGATGTGCAGGCACTGCTGGAAACGCTGCTGCTGGCACTGGCGCTGCGTGGCAGTACCGTACTGGTCGCTTCACCGTGCTGTTGGCGGATCTTGCGGGTATTGCAACGTTGTGACATGCGGGTCCTCGAGTTGCCGCTGGACAGCGGCGGCAGCCCGGATATCGGCAACCTGACCAGGCTGTTGGGCTGTGAGCCGGTGCGCATGATGATCATGCCTTCTTGCCTGGGTTTTCCTGTGGGGCGCCTGATGCCCGCGCGCGCCCAGCAGCAGATCGCTGACCTGCTGGCCTTGCACCCGGTCTGGCTGTTGGAGAACGATCTGGACAGCGAACTGTGTTTTTCCACGCCGGCGGGGTCTCGGTTACGCGACCGGGTAGACCCGCGCTGGCTGCTGGTACTGGGCTCGCTGGAGGCGACAGTCGGGGCCGAGGCACCTTATGCCTACCTGCTGGGGGGCCATCCGGCGTTAACAGATGCGTTCGCCCTGCGTGCCTTCCAGCTTGCCCCGATGCGTCAGCAGGCGTTGGCACAGATGATCACTTCAGGCGAAATCGACGAGCACCTGGGGCACATGCGGGCGGCACTGCGTGGGCGGATGGTGCAACTTTGCCAGCATCTGGACGCGGTGTTGGGTGGGCAGGTGGACTTCGACATGCCTGAGGGCGGGTGCGCCTTGTGGGTGCGCCTGTCACCGGAAATGCTGGGTGCTCAAGCCGTGGTGGCGACAGCGGGCTCGGCATTGCAGGTGCTGGCGGGTGAGCAATTCAGCGTACACGGGCGTTATCGGCAATGTCTGGCGCTGACCTGGTTGGGTGACCAGCCCGGAGCGCTGATCGAGGCGCTGAAAAGCCTGGCGCGGGCCTTGGCGTTTGATGCCATTCGTCGGTAGCCCGGCGCAATGGCCCAGGGTACTTGCCTGAGTGTGCGGTCTGTATGTATAAACAGTGCTCACTCTTGCTGCCCGACCCCTCTTGTGATCGCCCACTCTGTCGATGACCCGCTGTATTACCTGCACAACTTCCGCCAGGTGCTGCTGTGGGTCGAGTCACGTTATGCCGACCTGCTCGACGAGCAGGAGCTGGCCTTTCTTCATGCCTTTGCCGAACTGGCGCAGCCGTCCCAGGCGCTGATGGTGCGCATGGTGATGCGCAAGGGCGAGCTGTTTCGCTGTGACCGCCTGGACTATGCCGAAATCGGTGACAGCCTGGCTGCCCTGCAACCGCTGATGGCATTGGGTTGGGTGCGCGAGCCCGAGGCCCTGAGCCTTGAGCAACTGTTCGCGCTGTTGCGCAAAGATGAACTCGCGGTGGGTTTCGCTGGGCAGTTGAGCCGCCCGCGGGCGGCCAAGGGCGACCTGTACGAACAACTGCGGCCTCTATCGCTGGGCCCCAGGCCTTTGCGCGAGTGGTTTGCCCAGGCCCCGGTGGGGATCGTGCAATGGTGCCTGCAACCGCTGTGCGATCGCATGCGCCTGTTGTTTTTCGGCAACCTGTACCAGGACTGGTCGGACTTCGTGCTGGCCGACTTGGGCCTGCTGCGTTTCGAGCAGGTAGCGTTCAGCCCCGACTCACGTGCCCTGCAGCAGCGCGGTGAGGTCAACCAGGCCATGGCGCTGCACCAGTGTGCCGAGCGTCTGGAATTGGGTGAGGATCCCGCATCGATCCTGGCGACACTGGCCGGCTTGAGTATCGACAACCCATGGCTGGCGCGGCGCCATGGGCGGCTGCTGTTCGCCGTCGGCCAGCAGTGCGAGCGCCTGGGCGACTGGGACCAGGCCCTGGCGGTGTATGCCCGCAGCAGCCATGCGCAAGCGCGTATCCGCCAGGTTCGCGTGTTCGAGCGCAGCGCGCGTTGGGAGCAGGCCCACGCATTTGCCCGGGAGCTGGCGAGCGCACCGGCCAACGCCCTGGAGGTGCAGGCCCTGGAGCGCATGTTGCCGCGGTTGGCCCGCAAGCTCGGCGGGCCCGCACAGCGCCGACGGCGCGCAGCCCCCCTGGAGCTGATCGAACTGGAGCTGCCGCGCGAGCAGGCAGCGCTGGGTGTCGAAGAGGCCGTGCGCCAACACTTGGCGCAAGCGGGAGGGCAGGCGCATTACGTGGAAAACACGCTGCTCAACAGCCTGTTTGGTCTGCTGTGCTGGGAGGCAATCTTCGCCCCGGTTCCGGGGGCCTTTTTCAACCCGTTCCAGGCGGCGCCCCAGGACTTGCACGACTGCGATTTCCAGCAACGGCGGGCGGCGCAGTTCGCGGCCTGCCTGGGCCGTCTGGACGATGGTTCCCACCGCCAGGCCATCCTCGACTGCTACGCGGCCAAGCAAGGCCTGCAATCGCCGTTCGTGTTCTGGACCATGCTCAGCCAAGCGCTGCTCGATCAGGCCCTGGCGTGCCTGCCCGCCGCGCACTTGAAGCAGTGCTTCCTGCGCCTGCTGCAGGATATCCGCAACAACCGCGCCGGCATGCCCGACCTGATCCAGTTCTGGCCGGAGCAGCAGCGCTATCGAATGGTCGAGGTCAAGGGCCCGGGTGATCGCTTGCAGGACAACCAGCTGCGCTGGCTGGAATTCTGCGCCGAGCATGGCTTGCCGGTGGCGGTCTGCCATGTGCGCTGGAGCGACTCACCGTGAGCTATCGCGTGGCGGTGCGGGCCTTGTGCGAATTCAGCGCCAAGGTCGGCGACCTGGACCTGCGCTTTACCCCATCCCCCACGGCCCAGGAAGGTATCGAAGGGCATCGCCGGGTGGTTGCCCGGCGCGCAGCAGGCTACGAGGCGGAAATTGCCCTTGAGGGCGAGTATCAGGGCCTGCAGGTGCGCGGGCGTGCCGATGGCTATGACCCGGCCGCCAATCGCCTGGAAGAGATCAAGACCTATCGCGGCGACCTGGCACGCCAGCCGGCCAATCACCGCCAGCTGCACTGGGCCCAGGCCAAGGTCTATGCCTGGCTGCTGTGCCAGGCGCGGCAGTTGCCGGCCATCGAGGTGGCGCTGGTTTACCTGGATGTCGACAACGACAGCCAGACGCTGATCAGCGAGCACTGTTGCGCCGAAGCACTGCAGGGCTTTTTCGAAACCCAGTGCCAGCGGTTTCTCGCCTGGGCCCAGGCCCAGCAACAGCGCCTTGCCGAGCGCGACCTGGGCTTGCAGGCCTTGGGCTTTCCTTACCCGCAGTTTCGCCAGGGCCAGCGGCAACTGGCCGAAACCTTGTACAAGGCTGTCAGTACCGGCCGCTGCCTGATGGCCCAGGCCAGTACCGGCATCGGCAAGACCCTCGGCACGTTGTTCCCGTTGCTCAAGGCCATGGTCCCGCAGCAACTGGACAAGGTGTTCTTCCTCACGGCCAAGACCCCCGGCCGGGCGCTGGCGCTGGACGCGCTGGGCCAGATCAGCGCAGGTACGCCGCAGCCGGCCTTGCGCACCCTCGAGCTGATTGCCCGGGACAAGGCCTGCGAATACCCGGACAAAGCCTGCCATGGCGAGTCCTGCCCGTTGGCCCAGGGGTTCTACGACCGCCTGCCAGCCGCTCGCGAGGCAGCGGCCTTGCGGCCCATGCTCGACCGCGCCGGCTTGCGCGAGGTGGCCTTGGCGCATCAGGTGTGCCCGTACTACCTCGGCCAGGAAATGGCCCGCTGGGTGGACGTGCTGGTGGCCGACTACAACTACTATTTCGACGCCCACGCCATGCTGTTCAGCCTGACCCAGCTCAACCAGTGGCGGGTCGCGGTGCTGGTGGACGAGGCGCACAACCTGGTCGAGCGTGGCCGTGGCATGTACAGCGCCAGCCTCGACCAGGGCCAGTTGCTCGCCTTGCGTCAGAGCAAGCCGCACGGGCTCGGCAGTGCCCTGGACCGGCTGAATCGGCAGTGGAATGCGCTGTACAAGGCGCAGCACGCGCCGTACCAGGCCAGCGACCAGTTGCCGGAGGCCTTCCTGCGTGCCCTGCAGCAATGCATCGGGTTGATCCAGGAACGCATGAATGAGAAGCCTGCCGAGGTCGATGCCCAGGTGCTGCAGTTCTTCTACCAGGCGCTACAGTTCAGCCGGGTGGCGGAACTGTTCGACGAGCATTTCCTGTTCGACATCAGCCTGCGCGAGGGCCCGCGCAAGCGGCGCCTAGCCAGCCTGTGCCTGCGCAATGTCACCCCGGCCCGGCTGCTTGCCCCGCGCATGCAGGCCGCGCGCAGTGTGACGCTGTTTTCCGCGACCTTGAGCCCGCGGCCTTTTTACACCGACCTGCTTGGCATGCCGGCCGATACCGCCTGGCTGGAAGTGGCGGCGCCGTTCCGCGCCGAGCAACTCGAGGTGCGCATCGCCAGCCAGGTCTCGACCCGCTACCGCGAACGCCAGGCTTCACTGGCGCCGATCAGCGAACTGATTGCCGACCAGTATCAGCGCCAGCCAGGCAACTACCTGGCGTTCTTCAGCAGTTTCGAATACCTGCAGCAGGTGGCAAGCCTGGTCGCCGAACGCTATCCGGGCATCCCGCTCTGGGCCCAGGCCCCGGGCATGGACGAAGGTGCACGCCAGGCCTTTCTTGATCGTTTCGTGGCGGACGGGCAGGGGGTGGGCTTTGCCGTGCTTGGCGGGGCGTTCGGTGAGGGCGTCGACTTGCCTGGCACGCGCCTGATCGGGGCTTTCGTCGCCACCCTCGGCCTGCCCCAGGTCAACCCGGTCAACGAACAGTTCAAGCAGAGCCTGGGCCGGCAGTTTGGCGCCGGTTTCGACTACGCCTACCTGTACCCCGGTGTGCGCAAGGTCATCCAGGCCGCCGGGCGGGTCATTCGTGGCGACCAGGACCGCGGCGTGCTGGTGCTGATCGACGAACGTTTTGCCGAACCACGGGTGCAGCAGATGTTTCCCGCATGGTGGCAGGTGGCCGTTAAATAATCCTCGGTGGCCCCATCGCACGGCATTGCAACTCCCAGTACACTGCGTGTTCCAACACCAACATCTGTTGAACTCGAGGTTTTTGCATGACGCTCAGTCCTTTGGCAGGCAAGCCGGCTCCGGCCAGCGTGCTGGTCGATATTCCCCGCCTGCTCACCGCCTACTACACCGGCCGCCCCGACGCCGCCGTGGCGGCCCAGCGCGTGGCCTTCGGCACCTCGGGGCACCGGGGCAGCTCGTTCGACCTGAGCTTCAACGAGCACCATGTGCTGGCGATCACCCAGGCCATTTGCCTGTACCGCCAGGAAAAAGGCATCGACGGCCCGCTGTTCATCGGCGCCGACACCCACGCGCTGTCCGCGCCGGCCGCGGCCAGTGCGCTGGAAGTGCTGGCTGCCAATGGCGTGCAGGTGATGCTGTCCAAGGACGACGAATACACCCCGACGCCAGCGGTGTCCCATGCCATCCTCTGCTACAACCGTGGCCGCAGCCAGGGCCTGGCCGATGGCATCGTCATTACCCCGTCGCACAACCCGCCACAGAGCGGTGGCTTCAAGTACAACCCGCCCAACGGCGGCCCGGCCGACAGCGATGTGACCAAGTGGATCGAGGCCAAGGCCAACGAACTGCTGGCCGCAGGCCTTGCCGGGGTCAAGCGCATGGAGCATGCCCAGGCGCTGCAGGCGGCCACCACCCAGCGCCATGACTACGTGGCCAACTACGTGGCCGACCTGGAAAACGTCATCGACTTCGACGTCATTCGTGGCGCCAACCTGCGCCTGGGCGTCGATCCGCTGGGCGGGGCAGGGGTGCGCTACTGGTCGGCGATCGCCGAGCACTATCAGTTGAACCTGGAGGTGGTGAACAGCGAGGTCGACCCGACCTTCCGCTTCATGTGCGTGGACTGGGACGGGCAGATCCGCATGGACCCATCCTCGCCTTACGCCATGCAAGGCCTGATCGGCCTGCGCGATCGCTTCGACGTGGCCTTCGCCTGTGACCCGGACCATGACCGCCACGGCATCGTCACCGCCGATGGCCTGCTGCAGCCGAACAACTACCTGGCCGTGGCCATCGACTACCTGTACCGCAACCGTCCGCAATGGCGCAGCGACGCCGCCGTGGGCAAGACCGTGGTGTCCAGCGGCCTGATCGACCGTGTTACCGAGCGCCTGGGCCGTGAGTTGTACGAAGTGCCGGTGGGCTTCAAGTTCTTCGCCCAGGGGCTGTTCGACGGCTCGCTCGGCTTCGGTGGTGAGGAGAGTGCCGGTGCCTCGTTCCTGCGCAAGGACGGCACGGTCTGGGCCACCGACAAGGACGGGCTGATTCCGGCGCTGCTGGCGGCCGAGATGACTGCCCGCACCGGTCGTAACCCGAGCCAGGCTTACAACGACCTGACTGCCGCGCTGGGCAAGCCATACGCCACCCGCGTCGAGGCCAAGGCCGATGCCCGGCAGAAGGCGGCCCTGAGCAAGCTGGCACCGGAGCAGGTGAAGTCGACCGAACTGGCGGGTGAGCCGATCGTGCAGATCCTCAGCCAGGCGCCGGGTAATGGCCAGGCGATTGGTGGCTTGAAGGTGATGACAGCCAATGGCTGGTTTGCCGCGCGGCCTTCGGGCACTGAAGACATCTACAAGATTTACGCCGAGAGCTTTGTCGACGAGGCGCACCTCAAGCGCCTGGTGGAAGAGGCGCAGGTGCTGGTGGATGCGGCAATTGCCTGATTGACATGAGGGGGGCCGCAGTGCGGCCCCTTTCACTTATGCAACATCGACCAGGACGATCTCGCTGTCCTCGATCGCGGTCACTCGCAGCACTGCTTCCTGCTCGATCGCCACGCCATCCCGGCCCTTGGCTCGCAGGCCATTGACTTCCACCAGCCCCTTGGCCGGCACCAGGTAACCCCGGCGCCCGGCTTCGAAGCGGTACTCGGCGGTTTCACCGGCACGCAAGGTGGCTGCCAGCAAGCGCGCATCGGCGCGGATCTGCAGGCTGTCCTCATCCCCCGCACGGCCGCTGGCCAGGGTCACGAAGCCTTCGCCACGTTCACCTTTGGGGAATGGGCGCACACCCCACGACGGCGCATCGCCAACTTTCTCCGGCACGATCCAGATCTGGAAAATGCGGGTATCGACCTCTTCCAGGTTGTACTCGCTGTGCACGATGCCGCTACCGGCACTCATCACCTGCACGTCGCCCGCTTCGGTACGGCCTTTGTTGCCCAGGCTGTCCTGGTGGGTAATGGCGCCTTCACGCACATAGGTGATGATTTCCATGTCGCGGTGCGGGTGCGGCGGGAAACCGCTGCCGGCGGCGATCAGGTCGTCGTTCCAGACCCGCAGGTTGCCCCAGTGCATGCGCGCCGGGTCGTAGTACTCGGCAAACGAGAAGTGGTGGTGAGCGTCAAGCCAGCCGTGGTTGGCGTGGCCGAGGCCTTCGAAGGGTCGCAGTTGCAGCATGGTCGTGCTCCTTGAATCAGTGGAATGAAGCCATGATGCGGCAAAAATAGATCGAAAATAAGCGTAAATATCGGCTAATTATGATCATAAAAATAGATTGATAGTGGCGATGTGGATTATGCGATTCATCGCCTAATCCACTGATCTGCAAGCATTCGCTGGCGATTTTCGGCAGATGCGGCGAACATGGCCCGCTGATTTGATTTTCAACGGAGTGACCGTGGCCCACGAGCAACCCCAGGCCCCCGCCGAACTGACCCCGCCCGCCCAGCTGCCCTGGTTGCGCCGCCTGGCTGCCCGCCTGCTGGGCCGTGGCCTGACCCAACTGCAGGCCCAACACCGCGACTCCTGGTTCCTTGGCCACGTCACCGGCCAGCGCAGCGGCCATGCCGATGGCCTGCGCGAAGGCTTCGAGCGTGGCCGAGTGGAAGGCTACGAGGCCGGGCGCCAGGTGCTGGTGATCCGCGACGCCCGCCCGGCCACCGCCGCCGTGCCCGGGCAGGACGACAACTTATTCGATGATTGGCGCCTGCCGTTGAGCGCCGAGCTGAAAAAACGCTTCAAGGCCGACGTTGCCCAGCGCCTGCCCGCCGAGGCCCAACCCAGTGCGGCGCAGTGGAAGCTGATCTTCAGCGACACGCCGTCCACCTGCGTGGTGGCCGGCGCCGGGGCGGGCAAGTCGACCTCGCTGGTGCTGCGCATCCTGCTGCTGCGTCACTACCTGGGCTACGAGCTGGACGCGATGACCGTGGTCACCTTCACCCGCGAATCGCGCAAGGACTTCATCAAGCGCCTGGTGCAGGTTTTCGCCCTGTGGCAACTCGACCTGCAGCCAGCCAAGGCCCGCGAGCTGGTGCGGACCTTCCATTCGCGGATCCTGCCGCTGGTGCGCAGCTTGCCGGGCTTCGGCCAGGTGCGCGCGTTCGAGACCCTGGGCAACGAGATGCCGGCTGGCCGCGAGGCGGAGGCCGACAGCAACCCGTTCGACCTGCGCCTGAACGATGCCCAGCGCCAACAGCTCAACCAGTGCTACAGCCAGTTGCTCGGCGCCAGCCCGCGCTTCGCCGAGATTGTCGCCACCTTGCGCCGCGAGGCCCTGCAACTCAAGCCACTGGACCCGGACCACCCGGATGTGCAGAAGCGGGTGCAGGTCACCCAGCTGGCCGCCCAGCGTGACGAAGAATTGTGCGACGTGATCGAAGACCTGTGGTTCGCCGCTGGCGCCTGGCCGATCAAGGGAATCGAGCCCTGCCGCGAAACCGTCGAGATCCGTGGTAGCCGGTTCCATGTGCATGGCCGCCTGCAAGGCCTTGATGCCTGGGTGGTGCTGGGCTTCGACCCGGCGGAAAGCGCCCAGTACCAACGCCCCGGCGCCAAGCTGGCAGTGCGAGCCGAGTGGGCGGTCAAGCGCACCTTGTTGCAGGCGTTCTGCGACAAACCGTTGATCTGGCTCGACAACTACGCCATGGCCCGGCGCCTGGCAGCATCGCTGGCCGGCGATGCCGTGGCCGGGCCCGGTTTCGAGTACAAGGTCAAAGGTGAGCTGGCCGCGGCGCCGCTGCTCGACGCCTTCGTCGGCGCCGCCAACTTCATCGAGAACCTTGGCCTGGAGGTAAACCCGGCCGTGGCGGCCATGAGCTTTCCGGCCGGCGACCCCGACGCGCTGTTCTTCGAGGCCTTGGCCCTGTACTGGAAAGCCCTGGAAGCGCACCTGCTCGACCAGTCGCCACCGGTGATGAGCTACAACCGCATGTTCGCCCTGTTCGGCGAGAACAACCCGGAGAACCTGCGGCTGCTGCCCGATCCGTTGCTGCGGCCACTGGCGCACTTGATGATCGACGAGTTCCAGGACGTTTCGCCGCAGATCGTCAGCTGGCTGCGCGCCAGCCTCGCGGAAATCCGCCGCCGTGGCCCGGCCATGCACACTGGGCGCAATGCCCAGCATGCCTCGCTGATGTGCGTGGGCGACGACTGGCAGTCGATCTATGGCTGGCGCGGCAGTTCGCCGAAGTACTTCATGGAGTTCACCAAGGCCTTCCCGTCACCGGCCAATACCCGGGTGATGCTGGTCGACAACTACCGCTGCCAGCAGCAGGTGATCGATGCCGCCGAGCACCTGGTCAAAGGCACACCGGCCATTGCCGGCAAGAAGGCCCGTGCCAGTGGGCCGGCCGCCGAGCTGCCGGGTGCCCCGGTGCGGGTCTTCGACCGGGATGAGGCGGCGCTGGGCGAGACGCTGATCGAGCATTACCAGCGCGGGGAGTCGGTGATGATGCTGTACCGCAAGGGCAGCGACAAAGCCCTGATGAGCGAGCACCTGCAAAGCGTACTGCACGCCGAAGCCCAGTTGCCGGCCGAGCAACGGCGCCTGCGCCAGTTGACCTACCACAGCGCCAAGGGCCTGCAGGCCGACGCGGTGTTCATGCTAGGCGATTGCCAGTACCTGACCAGCTCGCCGTACAAGAACCAGGTGTACCGCCAGGCTGGCCTGGGCAAGGCCGGCGATGCCCAGCCGTTCGACACGGCGCAGAAGGAAGAGGTGCAGCGCCTGGCCTATGTCGCGGTGACCCGTGCGGTCAGGCACTGCTATTGGCATGTGGAGGCGGCCAACGCAGAAGCGATGGGCGTGCCGCGGGCGTCGAGCCAGGTGGATGGGCGGCAGGCCTTCTTCGAAGACCTGCGCGGCCAGTGATCACGCGTCCAAGGTTTCCACTTGCCGGGTAAGGCTCAGCAGCAGGCCGTCCTCGACCTCTTGCTGCGCGCGCGTCAAGGCGTCCATGGCATCCTTGAACGCTGCCTCCTCGAGTGGCACGCGCCGTAGCATGCCGCTTGCGTCCAAAGGCGAATCCGGCATGGCTGCGCTCAGCACCCGGGTTATGGCGCTGTCAAGTCGGGGGACGGGGTCGTATTGTTCATCCCAGCAATGGAACAGGTAGTCGACGCCGGGCCGCCAGAAATCGGTTATAGCTTCGAACTGGCTGGCATATCTGGCTTTTAGGTAGTCAACCCAGACCGGTTCCCCGATCATCCAACGCTGCCGGGCCGCAACGTCGGCATCGCGTTCGAGCACGGCCGCGCCTACGTTGTCGATGATCGTCTGGTTGATCCTTGCAGCACTTCGATAAAGCATGCCGCGGCTGGGCTCGGGAAAGTCGAGGTGCTCGGCCAGGGACTGTCGCAGGGCGAGGCGGACCTCAATGTCATCGACCGCGCCCGTTTGCAGGTCCACATCAGGGTAGGCTGCAGGGTAGTCCAACGCGTCGTAGGGCGGTAATTCATCGTCCAGGGCATTGTTCAACAGCGCCTGTTTGCGCAGATTGCGCTGGAGGCTGATGCGATCTGCCAGGTGGTTGACCTGTTCCCGGCGATACAGCTGGCGATACAAGTCGACAAGCGGTTTGGCGCTGCCCTGTGCCTGGCCCGCTGCCCGATCGGCCAGCAATTCGACCTCCAAAGCGCTGAAGGCATCGGCGCCGGCATCGCCACAGGTGGGAGGGAAGAGTCTCGCCACCGCCGTCAGGCGCTCTCGCAGCGCAGTGTCTTCACCGGCTTGCTCCAGCAGTGACCATACCCGCGTGCGCAGGCCGTGTGGATCGCGTTGCGCTTCCTTCGAGTAGGTCAGGCGTTCGAACACGGCTTGCAGGTCACCATTTTCGTCCTCGTCGAACAGGTCGGCCCAGAGCTGATCCTGCTGGCTGCTCGCCGAGTCTCGCCAAAACCCCTGCCATTCAGGCCGCTCGGGCGTGTGCTCGAAGGCGTTCACACCGCTGGCGCGCAAGCGCCTTAATGATTCGGCCTCGATATTGTTGTAGTTGAACAGCCAGTTGCGTTCAGGCAGCCGGGCGGCGACATCGCGTGCATACGGGCTGCGGAGTATGTTGGCGAGGTCCTGGATATGGTGGATGCGGTTGAACGACAGGTCCAGATAACGCAACTGATACTGTGGCTGGCTCATCAAGGTGGTGAGGCCCTTGGGCCATGCCTGCAACTCGCTGTTGTTCAAGTTCAGATGCCGGAGCCGAGCCATGAAACTGACATCGGGTGCGTGTTGCAAGGGATTGAAGTCCAGGTCCAGCTGTTGCGGATGGACCAGATCCTGGAACTTTGCAGCGAGGCCTTCATCGAGCGTGATGCGGTTGCTGCCCAGCCTCAGCACATCCAGCGGCAACTTGCTCAGGAAGGCCAATGTGTCTTCGTCAAGTGTCAGCCGGTTGCGACGCAGGTTCAGCTGGCGCAGGTCCGGCATCGCGGCCAGCACCCGCTGCGCAGTGGGTGAAAGGGATTGCAGGGCATTGCTGGTCAGGTCCAGCGAGCGCAATTTGGGCACTGACCCGAGCGCCTGATACAGCGCCTCTGCATTTATTTCCGGGTTGCCGGTCACTTCCAGCTTTTGCAGGTTGGGGAAGCAGGAAAGGAACTGTTCATTCAGATGCTGCAGTTCCAACTGGGTCAGTTTCAGTTCCTGGATGTGCGGCATGCGGGCGCTGATTGCGGGTAAATCCGCCAGACGCATGCGTTCCAGCTCCAGCTGGTTGCTCCCACCTTCCCGACGCCAGGCCCGTTTGAGTTGCTCGGCACATTGTTGTCTGTCCAGACGATCGTCCAGGCCCTGCGCATTCGCGACCCATTCGTTCAGGTCATGCTCGAGATTGCGCAACTCTGTTTGCAACCGCCCAATAGCGGCTCCGAGGTCACCGGTCTCGCTCAATTCGGCCTGCAAGGCCGTAAACTGGCGACTGTCCAAGTCAGGGAACAGTGAGCGCAGCCGCCGCGCAGCAACACTCGCACTGAGGTTGGCTGCGCCGCGACCGCTGAGCGGGTAACCGATACGCCCATGGGCCAGGCGCATGGGCGTGCGAAAACCGGGCTTGATCGGTTGCTGGCCAAGCAGCGTGGCACAGCCGGGGCGGTCGGCAAGCGCGATATCCAGCAATTGGGCTTCGCTCGCGTGCGGATGTGCAGTTTGCAGGGCTTCGCCCAGCAACTGGCTATCAGCATTGGCCAGGCTGGGCCGGTACAGGCCCAGCAAGGCACGGTCAAGGCGGGCGCGGGCTTGCAGGTAGCGGGCTTCTTCAGCCATGCGCAAGGGCACGCGGCCACTCGCCATGCGCTGCCGTTCGCTGCTGCCGGCATGGGCTACCAGCTCTTCCAGTGCGCTAGCGGGCAAGCCGGAAAACTGGCTGCCGAGCGTCTGCGCGGCGGCGCCGGGAGACGTTTGTTGGCGCTTGAGCATGCTGTCGAAGATGTCGCTGCGGCGTTCTGTCAAACGCTTCGCCAATTGCTCATCCAGAGCGCGTGCGCGCTGTTGCGGCGCAATGCCTGGCAGCAACTGTTGCAAGGCTTGCTCATCCATCTGCTCCACGACGACGCTGCTCAGGTTACCTGAGTCGAGGTCTTCCCGGCCGATCTCGATGGATAATGCATCGGGGGCATCTTCAGCGCCGAAGTAGACGGCCTCCCCCCACTTTTCAGGCCCCGTGAACACCTTCAACCGGTAACGCGCTGGCCAGCCCGGCATGCTGGTCAGTTCCGGCAGCGCGAAATGCTTGTAGGCTGCCAGGGGCAGGCCGTGGCGCACCCGGGTGATGATGCTCTGGGTTTCGTTATCCAGGCGCAGGCGCAGCAAGGTATCGGCCAGCAACGCGGGTGGGCGTGCGCCGCTGATCTGGCTGTGGCGCAGGCTGTCTGCATCGCCACCGGCAATGCGCAGGGCCGTGAGTTGTTCCGAGGGTTCAAGGCCGTCGCTGAACGGGCCAAGCCCGTTCAGCAGTTTGCTGTCGTCCCATGCGAGCGGGTCGTCATGTTCCAGCTGCCAACGTTTGTCACCCAGGTAGCGCAATGCCGGGCTATAGGCGTCGGCGGTGTGAGGATGGCGGACGCGCCATTTTCCATCCATGCCTTCGAACACTTCGTACAACTGCCCCTCAAGCAGCACATGGTCTTTGCCACCAATGACGTAGAGTCCCTGGTCGTTGGTTTGCGCGTCTGCGGGCAGTACTTCTTCGCTGACATAAGCGCGCATATCGGGCTGCCAAAGGCTTTGCCGGCCATCTTTCCAGACGCTTTGCAGTGCATCGACAAACCCCGACGCCTTGAGCAGTTTTGCACCGACGGCAAAGCCGCCGATCGTGGCCGCATTGATGGCCAGCGATTCCAGTTGCAGCAATGCTTCATGGGTATCGCCGTTCTCCCAGGCTTCAAAGCCGGTGAACACCGAATCCATGATGTCGTAGGCGAACACGCCGAGCATGACGACATCTAGCCCAGGCACAAAGAACGCAGCCACATTCAGCACGCTCATGCCGGCGTCAAGCCACCGCGCAAGCCGTTCCTTGCGTGCTTTGGCATCGACATCGGCGGTGGGAACCGCGATTGTTCGGGCATCAGCTTTCAGGCGCCGCGTGTGGTTGCGGTACAGCACCGGCCAGATGGGCAGCGCCAGCTTGGCAGAGTCGAACTGCACCTTGGGATTCACAGCGGGCTTGCGCCCGGATGGGGTTTGTTCGAACAGGGCGTTATCCAGCTTGTCGCTGAGTTCGGCTTGTTTGTCCTGGTCAGCGAATGCGATCAGGAGGCGGCGAAACGTGCTTTGCAGCAAGCGCTGGCGCAAATGCGCACCGGCCTTCTGTAACGAGGGGAATTCCCTGAGTGGTTGCTCCTGATCCTGAGGCATGTAGAGCATGCACGGGTTGGCCTGGTCGGTGCGATCCGGGCCGATCACCAGGACATCATTCAGCGGGATGCCGAACAGGCTGAAGCGCCAGCAGTGCAGCGAGTCGTCGGCATAGCGCGGTGTGGGGTGGTTATCGCACAGCTGGGTCAACGCATCACGCCCCTTCAGCGTCACGAGGTTTTTCAGGTAGGCAATCATTGCCTGGGTTTTCAGCGCCTGGCGGCTTGCGTCAATCCATCGCTGTTCGATCTCTGCTTGCCCAGGCCCTTCGTAGATGGCTTGCAGGTGGTCTTGATAGCGCTGGCCCAGGTCCAGCGCTCGGCATTGATCGATGAACATCTGTGGCGCGAGGCCGCGGGGTCTTTTGTTGCTGCCAGGGCCTTGGGTCAAGGTGTCATAGGGGCCTACTTGCTCAGACCCGGCAAAATTATGCAGGGCGGCTTCCAGCAGGGAGCGTGGTTGCGGCGGCCCGTCGGGTTCGGTGATGAAGGGTTGGGGCTGGTCCAGTGAAATCTCCAGACCGGGCGGGTTTGTTTGCTCAATGAACACCTTGTAGGGCTGGTGGATGTATTGGGCCTGGTCCACCTCGACATCCAGGCCCAATTGCTGGCTCAGCAACGGTTTGCAGAACTCATGGATCTGCTTGAAGCCCTTGAGCGCGCCGCGTAACGCCTTGAACTGAGTATCGCGTTCGCCAATGAGTTGCCGCACAAGCGCCTGGTCGTCCTGGCTGGCTGCAGCGTACCAGCTGTACGGCGCGCCATTTTCATCCAGGTAGTCCTTGCGTACGGCCTGCACGATGCGGCGAGTATGCTCAGGATGCATCGTGCGCGCCCAGAGGGGCAGGCTGCGGTCGATCTGGGCTTGATGGTAGGGCGTGGGTGGGGTTGTCATGCTGATGGTACTCCTGTCGAAAGAAGCGCCATTCGGCAGCCTGCGCGGCAGCAGAGGGTGGTAGTTAGTTGCTTGCACGGGTCGGTCCTGTGCATGCAAGGGTCGGGGAGAGGCCAGCGTGGCCAGGCCGACTGAGGGATGGTGGGGAACGGCATGTTGTCAGGGAGAACTCCAATGCATTCGCTGTGCAGTCCCAAGGATCATTTGCTGGACCTCGATGGTATTGAAATTGCGGTACGCACCTGGGGGCCAGAAGACGGCATCCCGGTGCTGGCCTTGCATGGCTGGCTGGACAATGCGGCCTCGTTCGAGCGCCTGGGGCCGTTGCTGGAAGGCTGCTTCGTGGTGGCCCCCGACCTGGTCGGCCATGGTCGCTCCGATCACCGCCGCCATGACAGTGGCTATTACCTCTGGGAGCACGCCGAGGACATGCTGGCGGTCACCGACAGCCTGGGCCTGTCCCAGTTTCACGTGCTCGCCCACGGCATGGGCACCGGCATCGCCTCGCTGCTGGCCGCCATGACCAGTGGCATCGCCAGCATGATCTTCCTCGATGGCATCGGCGCGCCGTTCACCGTGGCCGAGGATGATCGCGTGCAGCACCTGGCGCGCGCCTATCGGCTGAAAAAGATGGTCCAGCGCAGCCAGTTGCAAGGTTTTGGCGAGCCTGATGGCAGCCGGTTCGACAACCTGGAAACCGCCCTCGAACAACGGCGCAAGCGCCTGGAGGGTGAGCTGTCGGAGGATGCCGCACGGCTGCTGGCCCTGCGCGACCTGTTGCAGTTGGCCGATGGCTATTGCTGGCGCCACGACCCACGGCTGGTGCTGCCCGAGCCGATGCCCCTGACCGAGCGTGAGGCGTGTGACCTGCTGCGGGAAATCCGCTGCCCGTTGTACCTGATGTTCGGCAGGCAGGGCGCATTCACCGGCAACGGTTTCGAACAGCGCCAGGCGGCGCTGCCGGGCCATGCCAAGGTGTCCTGGCACCCCGGTGGGCACCATTTCCACCTGGAGGCGCCGGACCGGGCACTGGTCGATCAGATCCTGCGCATTCTGGCCCGCCATGAGGGAGGGCTGCTGCAGCGCCTGGTGAACGAATAGCGAGTGATGGCCAGCCTGCCGGCTCCTGCGCTAAGGTGACGAACACCTCAAGGAGCGCTGGCATGCGACCGTTCGCCATCAAGCACATCGACCACCTGGTATTGCGGGTCAGTGACCTGCAGCGCAGCGTGGCCTTCTACCGCGACCTGCTGGGCTGCACGGTCAGCCGTGAGCGCCCGGACCTGGGCATGGTTCACCTGGCGACCGGCACGGCGATGATCGACCTGGTGACGCTCGACGGCCCACTAGGCCGGCCGGGTGGTGCGGCGCCGGGGGCCGAAGGGCGCAACCTGCACCACTTCTGCCTGCGTATCGAACCCTTCGATGAAAAGGCCCTTACAGCCTACCTGGAGGCGGCAGGGGTGTCGGTCGAAGCGGCCGAGAAACGCTATGGCGCCGAAGGCGAAGGGCTGTCGCTGTACTGCTTCGACCCTGATGGCAATCAGGTCGAGCTCAAGGGCCCGGTCGAGGCCGAGGTGCAGCGGTTTCTGGGGTGATGGCATCTGGCGATGCTGGCAAGTGGATATTGCGGCAAAGCCGATTATGCTTCAATTACCTTGCTGCGATCCGAGGCAGCTGACCTCGTCGTGCTTCGCGCAACCAATGCTAGCCCTAGGGCCTGGGTGCGACGGTGAAATGGGTGTGAGGTACTCCGGCCTGCGATAACGACAAGACGGAGGCACACCATGGCGGTTCTCGACAGCGCGTCCTCGGGCAGTAGCGCGCCCCAACGGGGCATTACCAAGGAGGAGCGCAAGGTTATTTTCGCCTCCTCGCTAGGTACCGTGTTCGAATGGTACGACTTCTACCTGTACGGCTCGCTGGCAGCGATCATCGCCAAGCACTTCTTCGCCGGCGTCAATGAAACCACCTCGTTCATCTTCGCCTTGCTGGCCTTCGCCGCCGGCTTTGCGGTGCGGCCGTTCGGCGCTATCGTGTTCGGCCGCCTGGGCGACATGATCGGGCGCAAGCACACCTTCCTCATCACCATCGTCATCATGGGCCTGTCCACCGCGGTGGTGGGGCTATTGCCCAGCTACGCGGCGATTGGCGTGGCGGCACCGATCATCCTGATTACCCTGCGGCTGCTCCAGGGCCTGGCACTGGGCGGTGAGTACGGCGGTGCGGCCACCTATGTCGCCGAGCACGCGCCCAAGGGCCGGCGCGGCTACTTCACGGCGTGGATCCAGACTACCGCCACGCTTGGCCTGTTCCTCTCGCTGCTGGTGATCCTGGCCTGCCGCACCGTCATGGGCACCGAGGTGTTCGAGGCCTGGGGCTGGCGGGTGCCATTCCTGTTGTCGATCCTGCTGCTGGCGATTTCGGTGTACATCCGCATGCAGCTCAACGAGTCGCCGGTGTTCATGAAGATGAAAGCCGAAGGCAAGGCGTGCAAGGCGCCGCTGACCGAGTCGTTCGCCCGCTGGGACAACCTCAAGGTAGTGATCATGTCGCTGCTCGGCGGTACGGCGGGGCAGGCGGTGGTGTGGTACACCGGGCAGTTCTATGCGCTGTTCTTCCTGCTGCAGATGCTCAAGATCGACCCGCAGACCGCCAACCTGCTGATCGCCGGGTCGTTGCTGATCGGCACGCCGTTCTTCATTTTCTTCGGCAGCCTGTCGGACCGCATTGGCCGCAAGAAAATCGTCATGGCTGGCTGCATCATCGCCGCGTTGACCTATTTCCCGATCTTCAAGGCGCTGACCGAGTACGGCAATCCGGACGTGTTCGTCGCCCAGGAGCAGAACCCGGTGGTGGTGGTCGCCGACCCTGGCCAGTGCTCGTTCCAGTTCGACCCGGTGGGCAAGGCCAAATTCACCAGCTCCTGCGACATCGCCAAGAGCCTGCTGGCCAAGCGGGCGATTCCCTACACCAACCAGGTGGCCGAACCTGGCAGCGTGGCGCAGGTGCGCATTGGTGAACGGGTGATCCCGAGCTTCGATGGCAGCAAGCTGGCGGCCGCCGACTTGAAGACCCAGAGCGATGCCTTCACCGCGACCATGGGCGGCGCCTTGAAAGAGGCGGGCTACCCGGAAAAGGCCGACCCGGCGAAGATCCACTACCCGATGGTGCTGTTGCTGCTGACCATCCTGGTGATCTACGTGACCATGGTCTACGGGCCGATCGCCGCCTGGCTGGTTGAATTGTTCCCGGCGCGCATCCGCTACACCTCGATGTCGTTGCCGTACCACATCGGCAACGGCTGGTTCGGGGGTTTCCTGCCGACGGTGGCGTTCGCCATGGTGGCGGCGACCGGGGATATCTATTACGGCTTGTGGTACCCGATCATGATTGCGCTGATGACGGCGGTGCTGGGGATCTGCTTCCTGCCCGAGACCAAGGATCGGGATATCAGTTAGGCAGGACTGGCCTCTTCGCGGCTAAAGCCGCTACAGCCGCGAAGAGGCCGGTACAGGTACACCTCAATCGAAATAGCCCCGCAGGCTGAAGGCATACCCGGTATCCACTCCCTTGGCCTCACCCCGGCTCCAGCGCTTCTTCAGCACGAATTCAAAAGCCGGTTCGTACAGCCCGTCCCTGATCAGCGCCCCTGCCAGCACCTCGACGTCGTACCAGCCGTTGTCCAGCTCGATCATCGGCCGCCCCGGCACCTGATAGCGGGCCAGCAGGTCACCCAGCGTCTTGGGGGTGAAGTGCTGCAGGACGCGCCAGGTGTACAGCATCACCTGACGGTTCTCGACTTGCAGCACATAGCCGTTGCGTCGGTGCTTGAGGCGGCTGCCGGGTTCGAGCAAAGCCGGCGTGTGGCCATCGAGGGTGAACACGATGTGATAGGGCAGGTTGTCGACCCCCGCCAGCGGTACCACCACGCCTTCGGCCACGGCCTTGTCGCCGCTGTCGTTGCTGGTGAACTCGCGGGCCAGGTCGTCGGACAGGTGATTTTCGTGTTTGAAACGATCGAGCAGCTGGATATCACCCAGCAGGAAATAGTCGACCAGGTCGTTGAGCACTTCGCTGAATTCGTGGCGCATCTGTTTTCCTTGTTGTGGCGCACGGGATACAGCTGCAATGTAGCCAATGGCAGCATTGGCTGCCATTGGCGTTGCTCAGTGTGTCTGGGCGATCTGGATCAGGTTGCCGCAGGTGTCGTCGAACACCGCGACGGTGACCGGGCCGAGGCGCGTGGGCTCCTTGATGAACACGACGCCAGCCTTGCACAGGCGGGTGTACTCGGCCTGGATATCACGCACGCCGAAGGAGGTGGCCGGAATGCCGTCCTGTTTCAGCGCTTGCTTGTAGATCCTGGCCGCCGGGTGCGCATCGGGCTCCAGCAGCAACTCGACACCATTGGGGTCGTTGGGTGAGGTCAGCGTCAGCCAGCGATGCTGGCCCATGGGGATGTCGTGCTTGGGCTCGAAGCCGAGAACGTAATGGTAGAAAGCCAGGGCCTTGGCCTGGTCGTCGACGAGGATGCTGGTAACAACGATCTTCATAGGCGCACACCGTACCTGCGGGTCGTTACCTACCAGTAAAGACGGCTCTGGCCCAATTCACCAGCGAGGCCTGGCCCGGCTCCTTTACGTTGCTGCATTTCCAGATGGGGGCATAGGTTGTTCGGCAATAGCCTTGGCCAGCAATCCCATCTCAGCAAGGAGTAATGCATATGAAGTTCAGGGTTATGGTTGTACTTCTGATCGCTACGGGCCTCGCGCAAGCACAACAGCAGTTGAATACCCGTGACGGCGGCAGCCAGATCGACGATTTGAAAACATTCCAGGCGGATGCCGTCGATGGCAGAGATGCTGATGCGATGGAAAAACTATCCCGAAAGAAACGCGGCGTTGCCCCGGTCGTGGGAATGCTGTGCGAGCACGGGTACAAGTTGATTGGCGATGATTGTGTAGTCGCCAACATCCCCTTCGAGTGACGACGATCGAAAATAGGGTTATGGGCCTAGGCACGTTGGTGTGCAGTTCTGCGACTACAGCAGTGTGTTGACTGAAATGTCCCAGTCACCGGGAAGCCGGCGACTGGGACATTGCTGCTTACAGCCAGCCCTTGATCTGCCGCGCCACCGCCTCGGTGGAGATGCCATAGCGGTCATGCAAGGTCGGCAACGCCCCGGCATCGAGGAACGCGTCCGGCAGGGCGATCTGGCGGAAGGTCGGGGTCACGCCATTGCGCAGCAGCACGCCGGCCACCGCTTCACCCAGCCCGCCGATGATCGAGTGGTTCTCCGCCGTCACCACCAGCCGCCCCGGCTTGCGGGCCTCGGCCAGGATGGTCGCTTCGTCCAGCGGCTTGATGGTCGGCACATGCAGCACCGACACATCCACGCCATCCTTGTGCAGCTGTTCGGCGGCCTCCAGTGCGCGCATGGTCATCAGCCCGCTGGCAATCACCAGCACGTCACGGCCACCGCGCACCACCTGGGCCTTGCCCAGCTGGAAGCGGTAGTCGTAGCGGTCCAGCACCAAGGGCACGTTGCCGCGCAGCAGGCGCATGTACACCGGGCCCTGGTGGGCGGCGATGGCCGGTACCGCCTGTTCGATCTCCAGGGCGTCGCACGGGTCGATCACCATCAGGTTGGGCATGGCGCGCATGATCGCCAGGTCGTCGGTGGCCTGGTGGCTGGGGCCATAGCCAGTGGTCAGGCCGGGCAGGGCGCAGACGATCTTGACGTTGAGGTTTTCTTCGGCAATGGCCATGCAGATGAAGTCATAGGCGCGCCGCGAGGCAAACACCGCATAGGTGGTGGCGAACGGAGTGAAGCCTTCGCGGGCCATACCGGCCGCGGCGCTCATCAGCAGCTGTTCGGCCATGCCCATCTGGTAGAAGCGCTCCGGGTGGGCTTTGGCGAATATATGCAGGTCAGTGTATTTGGACAGGTCGGCGCTCAGCCCGACGATGTCCTGGCGCTGCTCGGCCAGCCTGGCGAGGGCATGGCCGAACGGCGCAGGGCGAGTCGGTTGGCCTTCGGCGGCAATCGAGGCGATCATCGCCGAGGTGGTCAGGCGTTTTGCTGCTACGGTCGGGTTGTTCATGCGCGGCTCCCGGCGTCCAGTGCTTGCAGGGCGAGGTCCCATTCGTGTTCGTCGACACGGATGAAGTGAGTCTTGTCGCGGTTTTCGAGGAAGGGCACGCCCTTGCCCATGCGCGTGTCGCAGACGATCACCCGCGGTTGCGCGCCGGTATGGGCGCGGGCCAGGTCGAACGCCTTGACCAGGGCGTCGAGGTCATTGCCGTCGACCCGTTGCACGAACCAACCGAAGGCCTGCCAGCGGTCGACGATGGGTTCGAAGGCGAGGATTTCACTGGCATGGCCGTCGGCCTGCTGGTTGTTGACGTCGATGAGGGCAATCAGGTTGTCCAGCTGCCAGTGGCTGGCGGACATCGCCGCTTCCCAGGTCGAGCCTTCGTTCAGCTCGCCATCGGACAGCAGGTTATAGACCCAGCTGGTCGAACCCTTGCGCTTGAGGCCCAGGCAGGCGCCGACGGCAATGCCCAGGCCGTGGCCGAGCGAGCCGCCGGTGATTTCCATGCCGGGGGTATAGGCGGCCATGCCGGACATCGGCAGGCGGCTGTCGTCGCATCCATAGCTTTCCAGTTCATCCTCGGCGATTACCCCGGCTTCGATCAGCGCGGCGTACAGGGCGATGGCGTAGTGGCCGATGGACAGGTAGAAACGGTCGCGCTGTTCCCACTCGGGGTTGGCCGGGTCCAAGCGCAGGGCGTGGCAGTAGGCCACGGCCAGCAAGTCGGCGGCGCCAAGGGCTTGGCCGATATAGCCCTGGCCCTGGACCTGGCCCATGCGCAGGGCGTTACGGCGGATGTTGTAGGCGCGCGCAGCCAGAGGCCGCGCACCCGGGGTAGCGGGTACGGCATTCATGGGGTAGCTCCTTACTAGGGTAATTAACGGTTGACCAGGCTCGCAGGTACGCGGAACACCAGTGCTGCACCGACGATCAGCACGGCGCTGATCAGGTACATGCCAATGGCGTTGTTACCCAGGGTGCTGGTGACCCAGCCGATCAGGAAGGGTGAGCAGAACCCGGCCAGGTTGGCGAAGCTGTTGACTGCGGCGATGCCGGCGGCGGCCGACACCCCCCCAAGCAGCGTGGTCGGCAGCATCCAGAACAGCGACGAGGCCGAGAGGATGCCGGACGCCGCCAGGCACAGGCTGAGGATCGACAGGCTCAGGTGGCTGGCGAACACTGCCGCCAGGGTCAGGCCCAGGGCCCCGGCCAGCATCGGGATCGCCAGGTGCCAGCGCCGCTCGCGGTGGCGGTCACCGCTGCGTCCGGCCAACAGCATGGCGCCGATGGCGCAGAGGTAGGGCAGGCTGGTCAGCAAGCCGATGTGCAGCGGGTCGGCGACGCCGGCATTGCGCACCAGGGTCGGCAACCAGAAGGTGATCGCGTACTGGCCCATGACCACGCAGAAGTAGATGCCGGCCAGCAGCCACAGGCGGCGGTCGCGGATGAAGTCGGCCACCGAGCCATGCTGCACCTTGTGCTGCTCGTCCTCGGCCAGCTCCTTGCGCAGCAGGGCCTTTTCCTCGTCGTTGAGCCAGTGCGCCTGGTGCACGCCATCCTTGAGGTAACTGAGCACCAGGATGCCTACCAGCACGGTCGGCACCGCTTCGAGCACGAACATCCACTGCCAGCCGGCCCAGCCGTGCACGCCGGCGAAACGCTCCATGATCCAGCCCGACAGCGGCCCGCCGACCATGCCCGAGAGCGGGATGGCGATGAACCACAGGGCGGTCATCTTCGCCCGCCGGTACGACGGGAACCAGTAGGTCAGGTACAGCAGCAGGCCTGGTGCCAGCCCGGCTTCGGCGACGCCGAGGAAGAAGCGCAGCACATAGAACTGCCAGGCTGTCTCGACGAAGGCGAACAGCGCCGAAATCAGGCCCCAGGTGATCATGATGCGGGCGATCCAGCGCCGAGCGCCGACCTTGTGCAGGATGATGTTGCTCGGCACTTCGCAGAGGAAGTAGCCGATGAAGAACATCCCGGCGCCCAGGCCGTAGACCGCTTCGGACAGGGCCAGGTCATCCATCATCTGCAGCTTGGCGAAGCCGACGTTGACCCGGTCGAGATAGGCGCACAGGTAGCACAGCATGAGAAAGGGCATCAGCCGCCAGGCCGTCTTGCGATAGGCATTGCTGCGCGCGGCCGTGGCCGCGTCGAGGGTTAGGGTGGTCATGTCGATCTGATCTCTTGTTGTTATCGATTGCCCTGCCGTGGCGGGGCTCAGATGCGATACATAGTGCGTGGGGGCGTCAGTGAATCAGCATGCCCCCGTTGACGTCCAGCGTGATGCCGGTGAGATAGCTGGAAAGGTCGCTGGCCAGGAACAGGGCGGCGTTGGCCACGTCGCGGGCCTCGCCCAAGCGGCCCAGGGGGATGCCGTCGATGATGGCGTGGCGGCGCTCGTCCTGCATCAGGCCGCCGGTGATTTCGGTATGGATCAGGCCGGGCGTGATGGCGTTGACCCGCACATTGTCCGGCCCCAGTTCGCGGGCCATGGCCTTGCCCAGACCCAGCACGGCGGCCTTGGCGGCGCTGTAGTGCGGGCCGCCGAAGATGCCGCCGCCACGCTGCGCCGACACTGACGACATGCAGACGATACTGCCTGAGCGCTGGGCACGCATGGACGGGATCACGGCCTGGGACATCAGCAGCGTGCCGCGCAAGTTTACGTCGAGGATGCGGTCATAGTCCTTGCCGGTGATGTCCAGGGTTTTCACCGGTTGGGTGATACCCGCGTTGTTGACCAGCACATCGATGCGACCGAAATGCGCCAGGACCTCGGCCACCGCATCACGCACCTGGGCTTCGTCGGCGACGTTGGCGGCCAGGCCCAGGTGGCCATCGCCCAGCTGCGCGGCGGCGTCGCGGGCGGCTTGCAGGTCGAGGTCGAGGATGGCCACCTTGGCGCCGTGGGCGGCAAAGGCCTGGGCGGTGGCGCGGCCGATACCGCGGGCAGAGGCGGCGCCGGTGACGATTGCGATTTTACCTTCGAGCAGCATGGGTGTACTCCGGATGTTTGTTGTTGTGGGCAACAGCTTGGTATCCGGACGAGGGCTGGGCAACGCAGTGCGCTTCAGCCTATGCTGAAAAAAATTCAGCACAGGGCAGGGGCGTGATCACGTTCGAGGCCCGTGACACCCAAGGAATACGATGAATCACGATCCGGGCAAGAAGCCCTTGCAACTGCCGCCGCTGAAAGCGATTCAGGCCTTCGAGCAGGCCGCACGCTTTGGTAACGTCGCGCGCGCCGCCGAGCAGCTCAACTTGACCCCGTCGGCGGTCAGCCACCAGATCGCCAACCTGGAGGCACTGATCGGCCGGCCGTTGTTCCTGCGTACGGCCAAGGGGGTGACCTTGACGGCGGCGGGGGATCAGTACCTGCGCGAGGTTTCCGGCATCTTGCAAAGCCTGGCCACCGCCACCGAGCGGGCCGGTAGCGCGGTCGGCTTCGACTGCCTGCGCCTGCATTCGGCGCCGAGCTTCGGCCTGCTCTGGCTGTTGCCGCGGCTGGAGCAGTTTCGCGCCAGCCACCCGGATATCCAGATCAACCTGTCGTGCTCCTATGAAGCGCTGCACTTTGGCCGCCACCAGATCGACGTCGATATCCGCCATGGCTACCCCAACTGGCCGAGCCTGGAGGTACGCACCATCCGCCACGAGCGCGCCACGGTGCTGGCGTCGCCGGCGCTGTTGGCACGCCAGCCGATCGACCAACCGGCCGATTTGCTGGGACAGAACCTGATCCTCTCCGAGTCGGCGCTGGTGCAATGGCCGTTGTGGTTCGCCCAGCAGGGCGTGTCGCTGCCACAGGCACCGTTTGCCTTGAGCTTTGACCGCTCGTACATGAGCCTGGAGGCAGCCAGCCATGGCTACGGGTTCATTCTGGAAAGTTCGCTGCTGGCGCAGGACTATGTGGCGCGTGGGCAACTGGTACCGGTGTTCGGCGCCGAGCAGGCAAGCCCGGTCAGTGCCCATCACCTGGTGTTTCCGCGGGGGCATGCCGAGCTGCCGCGGGTGAGGCGGTTTCTGGCATGGATGCAGGGGCAGTTGGGGCATGATTTCAGTTATTGAGTGCCCGCACCGGCAACACAAGAAAACTATGTTCAAGCCTTAGGCAAATCCTTCATCACCCGGCAGCCCGCTGAATCAGGCCACAGGGTAAAGTGGCAGGAAAATTCCAAGGCGCCCGCGAACGGCGCCAACGAGGTGCCTGTGGCTTCCTACACCCTGCGACAACTGAAGTATTTCGTCACCACCGTCGAGGCCGGCAGCGTCGCCGAGGCCTCGCGGCAGCTGTACATCGCCCAGCCATCGATCTCCACGGCCATCAAGAGCCTGGAAGAAAGCTTCGGTGTGCAGCTGTTCATCCGCCACCACGCCCAGGGCGTGTCGCTGACCCCCAGCGGCAAGCGCTTCTACGCCAAGACCAAATCGCTGCTGCAGATGGCCCACGAGTTCGAGCAGAACGCCCTGGCCGACAACGACACGGTGGCCGGGCAGATCGACATCGGCTGCTTCGAAACCGTGGCGCCGCTGTACCTGCCGCGGCTGATCGCCGGCTTTCGCGAACGCTATCCGGGCGTGGATATTCGCTTGCGCGATGGCGAGCAGCAGGACCTGATCCAGGGTTTGACTGCCGGCACGTTCGACCTGGCGTTTCTCTACGACCACGACCTGGATGGCACCATCGAGGCCGAACCGTTGATGCCGCCGCAGAAGCCTTACGTGCTGTTGCCCGAGAAGCACCGCTTCGCCGGCCAGGCGCAGGTGTCGCTGCGGGACCTGTGCCCGGAGCCGATGATCTTGCTGGACGTGGCGCCGAGCCGGACCTACTTCGTCAGCCTGTTCAATGAAATGGGCCTGACGCCGAATATCGTCTTCAGTTCGCCGTCGATCGAGATGGTGCGCGGGATGGTGGGGCAGGGCTTCGGGTTTTCATTGCTGGTGACCCGGCCGCATTCGGAATGCACGTATGACGGGCAGAAGCTGGTGATGATCGACATCGCCGAGCCGGTGGCGTTGTCGGGGTTGGCGGCGGCGCACCTGAAGCGGGTGCAGCTGACCAAACCCGCGCAGTTGTTTGTCGAGTTTTGCCGCGAAGAACTGGCCAAGTTCTGAAAAAGCTTCGCGGGTAAACCCGCTCCCTGGAGGAGCGGGTTTCCCCGCGAAAGGGGCGCAGAGCGCCCCCAGCTATCCCACATGGATCACTGCTGATCCGGCACCACTGCAATCACGTCGATTTCCATCAGCCACTCGGCCTGGGCCAAGCCGGCCACCACCAGCCCGGTGGAGATCGGGTACACACCCTTGAGCCACTTGCCGACTTCCTTGTACACCGGCTCACGGAAGCGCGGGTCGGTGATGTAGGTGGTGGTCTTGACGATGTGCGACAGATCGGAGCCGGCCTCTTCAAGCAGCTGCTTGACGTTTTTCATCGCCTGCTCGGCCTGCGCCCGAGGGTCACCCAGGCCAACCAGCTTGCCTTCGAAGTCGGTACCGACCTGGCCGCGCACGTAGATGGTGTTACCGGCCCGCACCGCCTGGCACAGGTCGTTGTCCAGGGTCTGGTTGGGGTAGGTTTCCTTGGTGTTGAACATGCGGATGCGAGTATGGGTAGGCATCAGTGGGCTCCAAAGGTGCTGACGTTGCTGATCGGGTTTGCTTGCTCATCCGCGTCGCGCTGCTCGCGGTCGCGGTAGGCCAGGTAGGTGCGTTGCGTGGCGATATGGCCGGCGACGTGCTTGGCGTCGTGCCACACGCCCCAGATGAACGACGAGCCACGGCGCGACAGCCAGGGCAGGCCGAGGAAGTACACGCCCGGCTCACGGGCTACGCCGCGCTGGTGCTGGGGCTTGCCGTTGGCGTCGAAGGTGTCGACCTGCAACCAGCTGAAGTCCACGCCGTAGCCGGTGGCCCAGATGATGCTGGTGACGCCGGCCTGGGCCAGGTCCAGTTGCTGCAGCGGGTTGACCATGCAGTCCGGGTCAGCCAGGCGCTTGCGTGCTTCAGGCTCTTGCGGCAGGTCCAGGCCGTTGCGCTCGATGTAGGCATCGGCGGCATCCAGCAGGGCCAGGTAGTTCTCGTCGCCGCGGTTGATGTTGTCGACCAGGTTGTCCTGGAAGCGTGCCACGCCGTTTTCGAACGACTGGGTCAGGCCGACCAGGGTCATGCCCTGGTGGGCGAGGGCGCGGAAGTCCACGGTGTGGCCGCCCCGCGCGCCGCTGACAGCGATGGTCACGTGTTCACGGCCCGGCTTGGCGATTTCCGCGTCCCACTCGCCCAGTACGCCCAGCCACCAGCAGAAGTCGCGGTTGCGGTAGGCCCGTGGCGGGCGGTCGTGGGCGCCGACCGACAGGTATACCTGGCGCCCGGCGCGCATCAGTTCTTCGGCAATCTGCACACCGGAGGAACCGGCGCCCACCACCAGCACGGCGCCTTCAGGCAGCTGCTCGGGGTTGTAGTAGGCGGCGGAGTGGATCTGGTGCAGGTTGGCATCTTTCGGCGCGATGGCCGGGATGACCGGTTTCTGGAACGGGCCAGTGGCGGCCACCACGCGGTTGGCGCGGATCACGCCTTCGTTGGTCTCGACGGTGAAGCCGGGGCGGTCGGCGTTGCGTACCACCTTCTTCACTTCGATGCCGGTGCGTACCGGCAGGTTGTACTTGCGTACGTACTGTTCGAAGTAGTCGGCGACCTGGTCCTTGCCGGCGAAGGCGTCGGCGTCGAGGTTGAATTCCAGCCCCGGGAAGCGGTCGTGCCAGACTGGGCCGTTGGCCACCAGCGAATCCCAGCGGCCGGTGCGCCAGGCCTCGGCGATACGATTGCGCTCCAGCACCAGGTGCGGCACGCCGAGCTTGTTCAGGTGTTCGCTCATGGCCACGCCGGCCTGGCCGGCGCCAACCACGAGGGTGTCGATTTCGATGTTGTTCAGTGTCATGTCCGAGCCCTTGTTCAGGCGGTTTTTGTCAGGTCGGTTTGGAGGACCGCCATTGCCTGGGGCCAGACTAGGGATGCCTGGAAAATCGCGAAAATAGTATTTAGCTGGGGCTTGCCGATAAAACGGCGAAGGCCCCGATTTGCCTGGGCTTGCCCGGGGTTTTCAGGGCTTCTCCTGCGGTATTGGCCGGCCTTAGTTTTTTCCTGTTCAAGGCACAGGAAAATGTTGGTTTCAAAGCCCTGAAGGTTCCGCCCAGAATGCTGGGCATCACACAGAACAACAGGAGCTCCACCATGACCTTCTCCATCATCGGTCGCTGCCAGGAAACCGGCCAGGTTGGTATCGCCATCAGCTCGTCGAGCATCGCCGTGGGCGCCCGCTGCCCATGGGTGCGTGCCGGCGTCGGCGCCGTGTCCACCCAGAACATCACCTTGCCGGCCCTCGGCCCGCAGATCCTCGATGCTCTGGAGCAGGGCCAGCTGCCGCCTGCCGCCGCACTGGACCGGGTACTCAGCGCCAATGGCTGGAGCGAGTATCGCCAGGTCACGGTAATCGACAGCCAGGGCCAGGTAGCGTTGTTCACCGGCAAGGAGGCGCTGGGCGTGCATAACGCCGTGGCGGGCGAGCAGTGCGCGGCCGCAGGCAACCTGCTGTCCTCGCTTCAGGTGATCGAAGCCATGGTGCAGGCCTTTGAGCAGGCCGGTGGGCATCTGGCTGACCGCCTGCTGGCGGCCATGCATGCGGCGATGGCGGCTGGTGGTGAAGCTGGCCCGGTGCATTCTGCGGCGCTGAAGATCGCTGGCGAGCTGACCTGGCCGCTGGTGGACCTGCGTGTGGACTGGGCCGATGAAGACCCGATCGGCGTGCTCGACGGCCTGTGGCAGGCGTACCGCCCGCAGATGCAAGACTACGTTACCCGCGCCCTCGACCCGACCGCCGCGCCTAGCTACGGGGTGCCGGGCGATGAGTGAATTCAGCAGCCGCGCCTTGCTGGAGCGGTTGATCGGCTTTGCCACGGTCAGCCGCGACTCCAACATTGAGCTGATCGCTTTTATCCGCGACTACCTGGCCGGGCTGGGGGTGGAGTGCGAGCTGTTCCACAACCCGGAAGGCACCAAGGCCAATCTGTTCGCCACCATCGGCCCCACGGATGTCGGCGGTGTGGTGCTGTCCGGGCACACCGACGTGGTGCCGGTGGACGGCCAGGCCTGGACGCTGCCGGCCTTCGCCCTGACCGAACGCGACGGGCGCCTGTATGGCCGCGGCACGGCTGACATGAAGGGCTTCATCGCCTCGGTGCTGGCTGCCGTACCGGCGTTCCTGGCGCAACCGTTGCGCATGCCGGTGCACCTGGCGTTTTCGTATGACGAAGAAGTTGGCTGCCTGGGCGTGCGCTCGATGCTGGCCGCACTGGAACAACGCCCGCACAAGCCGCGTTTGTGCCTGATCGGCGAGCCTACCGAGCTCAAGCCGGTGCTCGGCCACAAGGGCAAGCTGGCGATGCGCTGCGAAGTGCATGGCGCGGCGTGTCACTCGGCGTACGCACCTTACGGGGTGAATGCCATCGAGTACGCCGCGAAGCTGATCGGCAAGCTGGGCGAAATCGGTGATGCCCTGGCGCTGCCGGCGCATCACGACGAACGCTTCGACCCGCCGTTTTCCACGGTGCAGACCGGGGTGATCAAAGGGGGCAGGGCGCTGAACATCGTGCCGGAGGAATGTGCGTTCGACTTCGAAGTGCGCGCCTTGCCGGGGTTTGAAGCGCAGGCGGTGGCGGACCAGTTGCAGACCTATGCCGAGGCGCAGCTGCTGCCACGCATGCGCAAGGTCAATGCGGGCAGTGCCATTCGCCTGCAGCCGTTGAGTGCGTATCCGGGGCTGGCCACGCCTGCTGACAGCGAGGCTGCGCGGTTGGTGGCATTGCTCAGTGGGTCGGATGAGTTCGGCACTGTGGCATTTGGCACCGAAGGCGGCCTGTTCGACCAGGTGGGGATTCCGACTGTGGTTTGTGGGCCGGGCAGCATGGACCAAGGGCACAAGCCGGATGAGTTCGTCAGTATCGAACAGATGCAGGGTTGTGATGCGATGTTGCTGAGGCTGGCGGATTACCTCAGGCAGGCATGATGGTGTTGGCTTCTTCGCGGATCGCTCCTGCAGGGATTTATCCGCGAAGGGGCCGCAGAGCGGCCCCAGCCGCTTAGAAGGTTGCCTTGACCTGCAG
Source organism: Pseudomonas sp. TWI628 (assembly GCF_039673865.1). Lineage (NCBI taxonomy): Bacteria > Pseudomonadati > Pseudomonadota > Gammaproteobacteria > Pseudomonadales > Pseudomonadaceae > Pseudomonas > Pseudomonas sp. TWI628. The sequence goes on from NZ_JBDJMM010000003.1 coordinate 181,925, forward strand.
GCCAAGCACCAGCGCGTTGTCGATGTCCTTCCCGGAGAACGCCCCCGGCTCGATGATGTACTGCACATCCGGGCGCAGGTTCAGCCACGGCGTGGCCTGGTAGCCATAGCTCAGTTCGATCAGCTGCTCGGCGTTGTCGATGTTGGGGAACTGCTGCCCGGCATTGAGCGCGGCGTCTTCCAGCACATCGCGGCTACGCGGGTTCGGCACGGCGCGGCCATAGCCCAGGGCCACGGTATCGCGCGGGCGGCCGTCGAACGGCTTGTACAGCACCACACCGGCGCCATACCACTTGGTGAACGGCGAGGCCGCCTCGCTCGCTGCCGAGTACTGGCCAAAGGCGTGCAGGCTGCGGCCCGGCGAGCCGGCGTCGTTCCACACGGCCTGGTCGACCAGCAGGTAGTGGCCACCGCGACCGGACACTTCCTTGCTGCTGTCGACGCGCTTCACGTCGGAGCTGTCGTAGTAGTAACCCAGCTTGTACTCGCCCGGCAGTTCACCCTGCAGCTTGTACACCAGTTCCACCGGCACCACGGTACCGGTGGTGTGCTTGGGCCCCAGGTGCCAGGCGCGGCTGGAGTTGCCGTTGCTTTGCGGGTCGACATTGAATGCCGCCACGCGCAGCTGCCAGGACGGCGAGAGGTCGTACTTCACGCGCACGCCGAGGTGGGCGTTGGGGTAGTTGGTCCAGCCGCTGCCGCCGGACATGTTCAGCGGGTGGCCGCAGAAGCCGGCGTTCATGAAATTGCACAGGATGCCGCTGTCGAGGCCGCCGAGGTCGTTGCCCATGGCCATGTAGCCGAGCTTGACGTTGAGTGCCGGGGTGAACAGGGTGCGCTCGTAGCTCAGTTCGGTCAGGCGGGTGTACAGGCCACCGTAGTTTTCCTGGATCGGCAGGCGGTTGCCGACCAGGTCTTCCGAGGCGCTGTTGCCGCGGCGGTCGTTGATGGTCAGCTGGACCTTGCCGCCGTTTTCCAGGCCGTACAGTTTCGACAGGTCGAACTGTGCGCCGAGCTTGATGTTCTGCGAGTAGCGCGCCGAGCGGTGCAGGCCGCCGTGGGCGTTGTAGGCGGTTTCACCGCTGTAGTCGCCGGTGATCTTGACGCCGTCTTCCTCGAGCTGGTGACGCAGGCCGCCCCAGTCACCGGTCATGGTGCTGCGGTTGAGCAGGTCGCCGTCGGCCAGGGCAGGGGTGCTGGCCAGGGCCAGCAGCAGGGTTGGAGTGATGCGGATAACGGATGGCATTGCTGTGTCTCGTGTTGTTTTTGGGGCCTATTCGCGGGTGAACCCGCTCCCACAAGGACTGCGCCATCAGCATGGGCAGTGTAGGTCCTGTGGAAGCGGGTTCACCCGCGAATGCAGCGACGCGGTCTTACGGCAGGGCGTAAGAAATCACATAGTCGCCACGATCGGTCGACTGGCGCGCACCGCCAGCGGTAACCACCACGTACTGTTTGCCGGTCTTCGGCGAAACGTAGGTCATCGGGCCGCCCTGGCTGCCCACAGGCAGGCGGGCTTTCCAGATTTCGTTACCGTTGCTGCTGTCGTAGGCGCGCAGGTAGAAGTCCTGGGTGCCGGCGATGAACACCAGGCCACCTTGGGTCGACAGGGTGCCGCCGAGGGTCGGCAGGCCGATCTTGATCGGCAGGTGCATGCGGATGCCCAGGGGGCCGGTGTCTTCCACGGTACCGACCGGTACCTGCCAGGCGATCTGGCGGGTCTTCATGTCGATGGCGGTCAGGGTGCCGAATGGCGGCGCCTGGCACGGAATGCCGGCCACCGACAGGAAGCGGTTCTTGTTCACCGCGTAAGGGGTGCCCTTGAGCGGTACGGCGCCCATGCCGGTGTTCAGTGCCTCACCGCCGGAAGCGGCGCCACCCTTGTTCTGCGACGGGATCATCTGGATCCACAGGCCCAGACGCATGTCGTTGACGAAGATGAAACCATGCACCGGGTCGGTGGAGAGGCTGCCCCAGTTCATGCCGCCCAGCGAGCCCGGGAAGCTCAGCGACAGGTCGGTGCCCGGCGCAGTGTACAGGCCGTCGTAGCGCATCTTCTTGAAGTCGATACGGCACAACAGCTGGTCAAACGGAGTGGCACCCCACATGTCCGACTCGGTCAGGGTCTGCGCGCCGATCTGTGGCATGCCTACCGATTTCGGTTGGGTCGGGGAGTACGGTTCATTCGGGATGTTGCTTGGCTTGACGGGTACTTCGTCGACCTGGGTCAGCGGTTTGCCGGTGGCGCGGTCGAGCACGTAGATCTGCCCGGCCTTGGTGCCGATCACCACGGCAGGCACGGACTTGCCGTCGTCCTTGGTGAAGTCGATCAGGCTCGGCTGCATCGGCAGGTCGAAGTCCCAGAGGTCGTTGTGCACGGTCTGGAATACCCACTTCTGGTTGCCGGTGGTGGCGTCCAGGGCCAGTACGGAAGCGCCGTAGGTGTGGTCCAGCGTGTTGCGCTCAACGCCATAGATGTCGGTGGACGACGAGCCCATTGGCAGGAACACGGTGTTCATCGCCGGGTCGTAGGACATCGGTGCCCAGCTGTTCGGGGTGCTGCGCACGTAGGTGTTGTCACCTTCTGGCGCTTTGCGGTCTTCCGGGTTGCCCGGGTCGAAGGCCCAGCGCATTTCACCGGTGATCACGTCGAAACCACGGATCACGCCGCCTGGCATGTCGGTCTGGACGTTGTCGGCGACACGGCCGCCAACCACCACGGTAGTACCGGCCATCAACGGTGCGGAGGACAGCTGGTAGAAGGAGTCCGGCACGTCACCCAGGCCGGCCTTGAGGTTGACCTGGCCGTTGTTGCCGAAGCCTTGGCAGAACTCGCCGGTGTCAGCGTCGACGGCAATCAGGCGACCGTCGATGGTGTTGGTCAGCAGGCGACGCTGGCAGTTGGCACCGGCCGCGACGCTACCGCCAGTGATCGGCGAGCTGTTCGGCTGGGTCGGCTGGGCGATCGCGGCGGTGGCGTCGAAGTAGGCCATGCCACGGCAACGCTGCCAGACCTTGGACTGGGCGTTGATCTCGTTTTTCCACAGCTCTTTGCCGGTATCGGCGTCGAGGGCGATCAGGTTGTTGTGCGGGGTGCAGATAAACACCTTGTTACCGATCTGCAGCGGGGTCAGCTGGTCTTCGGCACCGTTGCCGTCACTGATGGCGACGTCACCGGTGTGGTAGGTCCAGGCCACCTTGAGCTTGTTGACGTTGTCGCGGTTGATCTGGTCCAGCGCGGCGAAGCGGCTGCCACCTTCGGTGTTGCCGTAGTGGGCCCAGTCCTTCTGCTCCTTGCCGGCCTCGACCGGGGTCATGCCCGGGCCTTTGCCGGTGGGGGCAACGCTTGGGTGGGCGACGAACATTTTGCCAGCAGCGATCACCAGCACCACGGCCAGCACACCAGCGATGCCGTAGGCACCCCGGCCGGCGCTGGCGCCGTTGGCGCGGGCGAGCATCGGGTAGACCAGCGCCACCACCATGCCGATCGCGCCGAACATGAACAGGCGCGAGAACAGTGGCCAGAACACCAGGCCAGCGTCGATCAGTGCCCAGATCGCGGTACCGACCAGGAACGCCGCGTACAGCCAGGCGCCGGCCTGCTTGCGGCGAGCGATGAGGATACCGGCGATGGCCATGGCCAGGCCGCCGATCAGGAAGTACCAGGAACCGCCCAGGCCGGCGAGCTTGACGCCGCCAGCGGCCAGGAGCAGGCCGAGCAGGGCGACGATCACGCCCAAGCCGACCAGGATGATGTTTGTGGCGCCAGAGGTGCGCGGTGTTTCGTTCATGCCAGGGATCTCAGCGGGTGGAATGTGCGCAGTTTAAGCCCTTAGCTTGCTAATTAACAAGTTGGTACATAATTTTCTGAGGCTGATTGTCGCAGGGCTGAACTTGCGAAGATGTGGCTAAAAGTTTAGATCACGCACTGAAACTTGCAGTAAACACGGTTTTTGGTTGGTATATGAATGTGACGGCTCAGACGTTTGTAGCATGCACGAGGGGTGCCTCAATGGCTCGGCCACGGCGTGTCGATGCCATGAAACACGGCAAGCCAGAGGGTCGGTTGCCCCTGGGCAGTCCATTCCACCCGATGCCGGCAATGCGCCGGAATGTCCAGGCAGTCGCCAGGCACCAGCAAACGGGTGTAGTCCTCGTGCTCAAGGCGCAGGCCGGCGCTGCCGGTCAGCAACAGGATCCATTCGCCTTCGGCCTGGTCGTACCAGAAACCGGGTGGGCTGGCCTGGCCACAGGAGAGGATGCGTTCGATGCGCAAGCCAGGGCGTTGCAGCAGTTCGTCGACCCGCTCGGCAGCGGCAGGGTCGCAATGGGGCAGGGCGTTGAGCAGATTGCTGAGGGGCATGGGGAGTTCTCGCGCTGATGGAGATGCTTCCACTATGGACCTGAACGCTCTGTTGTGCGCTTCTTGACCGGCCTTGCGGATTGTAGGAGTGTTCCGAAACCAAGAAACTGGAGTAGCTATGGACAAGCTCCTGGCGATGAAGATGTTTACCGCGACCGTCGATGCCCAGGGCTTTTCTGCAGCGGCGCGCAGGCTCGGCGTGGCCACCTCGTCGGTGACGCGGCTGGTCGATGCGCTGGAGGCGGAACTCGGCACGACCCTGCTCAACCGCTCCACGCGCCAGGTCAGCCTGACCGAAGCGGGCGCACGTTATTACGCCCGGGCAAAGGAAATCTTCGATGCGCTGGACGAGGCCGATGCCAGCGTCGCCGACCGTGGCGACGAGCCGGTCGGCGTGTTGCGCCTGTGCTTGCCGGTGGAGTTCGGCCGCCGCGTGATCGCTCCGCACCTGGGGCCATTCCTGGCCCGCCACCCGTTGCTGGAGTTGGACATCGACATGAGCGATCGGCTCGATGACCTGCTCGACGGCCGCTACGATCTGTCCATTCGCCTGGGCGATCCGTCACCGAACGACGAACTGGTGTGCCGGCCACTTGGCCGCTTCCAGCGCTGGCTGGTGGCAAGCCCCGATTACCTGGCCAGTCGTGACCCACTGCTGCACCCTGAGCAATTGCTGCAACAGGCCTGCCTGCGTTTTCGCTATGGGCAGAAGGCGCGCCCCTGGCGCCTGCAGCGGGCCGATGAGGCGCTGGAGCTGGAAGTGAGCGGGCCGTTGCGCAGCGCCAACGCCGACCTGTTGCGTGAAGCGGCGCTGGCCGGCAGCGGCATCGCCTTGCTGGCCGATTGGCTGGTGCACGAGGATGTCGCGGCCGGGCGCCTGCAGCGGCTGTTTGCCGACTGGCAAGTCAGCCCCGGCACGGCCAACGACAGCATCAATGCCTTGTATTTGCCCAACCACCGCGGCTCACGGCGGGTCAACGCGTTCATCGGCTTTTGCGAGGGCCTGCTCAAGCGCTGAGCCCTGCCGTTGCGCCTGGCGCAAAGCCCCGTTGCGCCGGGGCCGGATTCTCTCGCAGGCAAGCGCTCGGTAAGGTGCCTGGCATATTCCAACCCGATGCCGAGGTACCTCGCATGAATCCTTCCCTTGCTGCTGCCCAGCCAGCCCATGCCGGCCTGAGCCGTGCCCTGGTCGCGCTGCTGGCGTTCTGCTGTGGCGCGATCGTCGCCAATATCTATTACGCGCAGCCCATCGTCGGGCTGATCGCCCCGGACCTGGGGCTGTCCACCGAGCGCGCCAGCCTGATCGTGTCACTGACCCAGCTGGGCTACGCACTGGGCCTGCTGTTGCTGGTGCCACTGGCGGACCTGGTGGAGAACCGCCGGTTGATGATCATCACCGCCGTGCTGGCCTGCGTCAGCCTGTTGCTGGCGGGGACCAGCAGCAGCGGCCAGGGGCAACTGTTCCTGGTCTATGCCTTGCTGATCGGTTTCAGTTCGGTGGCGGTGCAGATGCTCATTCCGCTGGCCGCGCACCTTGCGCCTGAGCAGCAGCGCGGGCGGGTGGTCGGCAACATCATGGGCGGCCTGCTGCTGGGTATCCTGCTGGCGCGGCCGTTGTCGAGCCTGGTCGCCGACCACTTTGGCTGGCGCACGGTATTCATCGGCGCTGCTGGCCTGATGTTGGCAATCATCCTGTTGCTGGCGCTGACCTTGCCGCGCCGAGTACCGGAGCACAAGGCAAGTTATGCCGGGCTGATGCTGTCGTTGGTCGCCTTGCTGCGCCAATACCCGGTGCTGCGTCAGCGTTCGCTGTACCAAGCGTTGATGTTCGCAGCGTTCAGCCTCTACTGGACCGCCGTGCCGCTGGCTCTGGCCACTGAACATGGCCTGTCGCAAAGCCAGATCGCCTTGTTCGCCCTGGTCGGCGCGGTCGGCGCCATCGCCGCACCGATGGCAGGCCGCCTGGCCGACGCCGGCCATGCGCGTGCCGGTTCGTTGTTGGCCCTGGTGCTGGCGCCCTTGGCACTGCTGCTGGGCCTGACCACTCCCGGCTACAGCGTGATCGGTCTGGGGCTGACCGGGGTGCTGCTGGATTTTGCGGTGCAGATGAACATGGTCATCGGCCAGCGTGAGGTCTATGCACTCGACCCGGCCAGCCGCGGACGGCTGAATGCGCTGTACATGACCAGCATCTTCCTTGGTGGGGCAGCGGGTTCGGCGGTGGCCAGCGCGGTGTTTGCCCAGCAGGGGTGGCACGGTGTGGCGCTGGTGGGGGCAGCTCTGCCGGGCTTGGCTCTGGTGGCCTACCTGCTGGCTTCGCGGCGAGGTTAGGCAATTACCGGCTCAGCGGCAAGGCGACGCCAATCAGTGCGAACAGGCTCCCGCAGCAGCGATTGAAACCCTTGCCGCCCTTGGCCAGCCATGGCCGGATACGAAATGCCAGGCGCGCCAGCACGTATTCGACCACGCATTCCACGCTGGCAAAGGTCACCGCCATGATCATGAACTGCAGCAACAGCCCCCGCTGCGGGTCGATGAACTGCGGCAGGAAGGCGCCGTAGAACAACAGTACCTTGGGGTTGGCGAGCGCAGACAGCAGGCCCTGGCGGAACATACCCTGGTTGCTCAGGCGGGCTGCACGCTCGCTCACCTGCAGATGCAGGGCAGGGCTGCGCCAGAGCTGAATGCCCAGCCACACCAGATAGGCTCCACCGACCCACTTGAGCACAGTCAGCACCGAGGCTGACGTCTGCAGCAGCGCCGTCAGCCCGAACATCGCCAGCGCAATCAGCGCACTGAAGCCGAACACCCCGCCGACGATGGTGAACAGCGTGCGGCGCGCGCCATACAGCGCACCGTGGGTCAGTGCCAGCAGGCTGTTCGGGCCGGGCGTCAGCGACAGGCCGATGCTCGCCAGCAGGTAGATGAGCCAGGTATCCAGAGTCATGATGGGGCCTTCGGTAATCAGGTGCGGCCAGACCAAGCGACGGTTGAGCCGTCGAGGACTACAGCTGGCAGCGCTCCTTAAGGGTCATTGCGGTGTGCCGAACAGGCCGGTCCAGTAGATGCCCGCATCGCTCTTCGGGTCGACCGCATAGGCCGCGCCCATTTCGCGGAAGTCCGGGTTCATCAGGGTGGCGCAGTGGCCAGGGCTGTCCAGCCAGCCATCCACCACCTTCTGCGCGGTGTCGCGCCCAGCGGCGATGTCTTCGCCGATCTGCTGGTACAGGTAGCCGGCCAGTTCCGCCCGGTCACCGGGCGTGCGCCCGTCCTTGTCGATATGGTCGAAGAAGTTCTGGTTGGCCATGGCCCGCGTGTGGCTGGCGGCCACGCCCGCCAACGCCGTGCTCCAGCTCAGCGCAGGCGCTGCGGCGAACGGCTGGCCACCGCATTGGCGGGGCGCCTTGCGTGCGTCATTGATGGCCTGCAACACCTTCTGCCCCTCGGCCTGCCAATCGCCCAAGCGCCCACTGAGCAAGGGCCGGGCAAGCACGATGCGCCAGTCGCGGCCTTCCTGGCTGACGCCGATGTCGACAAACTGCGGGTCGAGCACGACCTGGCAGAAGCTCTCCTCGATGGCATGCATGGCCGCCCGGGCATCGCGTGGGCCGGACAGGCTGATGGCCTGGACATTGACCATGGGGTAGGCGGCGCGGCTCATGGCCTGCTGCAGATCGCGAGTGCCTTCTGGCGACAGTGCCAGGCGGGTGTCGCTGTTGAGCGGCGGCAGCTCCACCGACACCTCGTCCCCGCAGCGCTGGGCCTGGCTGCGGTAGGTATTGATCGAATCGATCAGCTGCGCCTCTTCGCCGGTGACGGCCAGGGCTCCGGTCGACATGACCAGGCCCAGCGACAAGGCGGCAACGGATGACAGGACGCGCATGTGGATCTCCCTGTGACTGGCAGCGTCTTGGTATGCGCTGCTCATCCTACACAAGCGCGAGGCGTTTGGCCCGGTCTCGTGCAAAGCAAAGAAAACGCCAGCAATGACTTGCGGGCGGCAAAAGAGGGAGTAGACCGGCCAACGCCAGAAAAGTGCGATGGCGCGTCAGCGGGCCAGCGCCTGGTTCGGTTTGTAGAACAGAAAGTGCCGGGTCTCGGCCGTCTTGCGATAGGCCTTGGCCCAGTCCGGGTGCACGTTGCGGTCATGGAAATACAGCGCGCCCCTGGTCGGGTCCTTGAGCTGCTGGTTCAGTGCCTTGCGCGCGATCTCCTTGGCCACGTCGTAGCGCTGCGCTTCCTCGACCTGGTCGGAGCGCCCGTCGCACCACCAGGAAAACTGGCAGGCTTTGGTTTCCACGCCCTGCTTGACCACGCCGCAGATGGTGTCGGGAAAGCCCTCGTGGCCCAACCGGTTGAGTACCACGCTGGCCACCGCGCTCATGTCCTGGGCGTCGGCGCCCTTGGCTTCCCAGTAGATGGTGCGGGCCAGGCAGGTGATGCTGTCGTCCATCGGTGCCTGGCCTGCCGGGTCTACCGCCTGCACTTCGCCTGGGGTGATGGTTTCCGGTTTTTTCGGCGGCGGGGCATCTTCCACCACCTTTTTTTCCAGCCTCTCTGCTTTGTCTTCGGCCACCGCGGCCTTGGCGCTGTCAGCGGCATGCAAAGGGCTGGCGAGCAGGGCCGAGGTCAAGCAGATCAACATCCACGACAGGCGCATGGTCGAGTTTCCGAAGTGTGGGCTGAATCACAGTCTAGCCAAGCGGCTTCACTTGAGCGCAAGCATGAGCATCAAAGGCAAGGTCACGGCCGCCAGCACGGTCTGCAGGGCAATGATGGTGGCCATCAGCGGTGCGTTGCCGCCCATCTGCCGCGCCATCACGTAAGACGACGACGCAGTCGGCAAAGCCTGGAACAGCACGGCCACCACCGCTGCCTGGCCACCGAGCCCAAGCAGGCGGCACAGGCCCCAGGTGGTCAGCGGCATGACCAGGAACTTGAACGCCGATGCTGCCAGCAGTGGCCGCACCTGCTGGCCGAGGCTGGCGCCACCCAGCGCCGCCCCCACGCACAGCAGGCCCAGGGGCAGGGCGGCTTGGCCCAGCGCCTTGACGGTGGGTTCCAGGCCCGCCGGCAGGCCCAGGCCGGTGACCCGCAGCAACAAGCCCCCGGCGCAGCCGACGATCAACGGGTTGGCGAAGATGGCCCGCAACACGGTCGTCGGGGAGCTGTGGCGTGCGCTGAAGCGGGCAAACACCAGCACGCAGAGCAGATTGGCCAAGGGCACGATGGCGGCGTTGGCCACGGCCGCCAGCGCAATCCCGGCGCTGCCGTAGATGCCGGCGGCGAGGGTGGCGCCGATGTAGTTGTTGAAGCGCACGCCACCCTGGAACACCGAGGTGAAGTCGGCACCGTCGTGGTTTACCGCGCCTTGGTAGAGCACCAGTAGCACGGCGCCCAGCAAGGTCGAAAGCATCAGTACGCCGACCATGCCCAGCACCGGCACGCCATCAAGATTGGCCGTGGCCAGGCCATGGAGGAACAGGGAGGGCAGCAGCACGTAATAGCTCAGGCGTTCGGCGCCCGGCCAGAACGACTCGGCGAGAAAGCCGCGGATGCGCAGGAAGGTGCCCAGGGCGATCAGCAGGATGATGGGCACCAGGGTGGTCAGCAGCAGGTGAAGCATGGTGATCGTTCCGTGGTCGGGGACGGGCACAGGTTAGCGTGGCTGACTGGTTGGTAAAAACGTTGATTTCTGCAGTGACTGTTGAGAAAAACTGCACACTCAGGCGTCCATGGCAGTCTTCAATACAGCACTCAGGTGCCGCCGCTGGCTCTTTTCGTGTTCCAGCAACACCACCCGCCGCACCAACTGTGGCTCACCAAAGGGCAGGCAGGTGGCAGGTGGCAAGCGTTGCAGGTCGTCATCGGCCATAGGGATGATCGCCACCCCCAGCCCCATCACTGCCATGCGCGCCAGTGCTTCCTGGCTGTCCAGTTCCATCTGTTCGCTGACCTGCAAATGCTGGCGGCGCAGCTCCTGCTCGATCTGCCGCCCGGCCCAGGCACGCTTGTCGAAGCGCAGGAACGGCTGGCTGGCCAGCAGCTGCGGCAGGCTCTGGCCCGCCAGTTCGGGGCTGGCGATAGCCCAGAAGCGGTCTTCGAACAACGCTGTGAAGTCAAGGCTCTGCGGGTAGGGACTGACCGGTTCCGTGGTGATTGCCGCATCCAGCTCGCCATCTTCGACGCGCCGTGCAAGTTCGGCCGACATCCCGGAGTTCACGCTGATGTGCAGTTCCGGGTGATGCGCCTTGATCCATACCAGGGCCTTGGGCAGGCGTCGGGCCAGGACCGTGTGAATCGCACCCAGGCGCAATCGGCCACGCAGGCTCGGGCCACTGGCCAAGGCATCGGCCAGTTCGTCGTAGGCGCCGAGGATGTGCTCGGCCCGCGCCACCGCCAGTTGCCCGGCTTCGGTGAGCGCCACCTGGCGACGGCTGCGGTCGAACAGCGCGACCTTGAGTTCGTCCTCGAGGGTCTTGATGTGCAGGCTCACGGCCGAAGGGGTGAGGCTGAGCAGGTCGGCGGCACGGGCGAAGGTGCCGTGGCGGGCGATGGTCACCAGGGTGCGCAGGGCTTTGAGGGACACGCGAACGGGCTCCGGGCGGCAGGGGAAGTGTTTCAGTCTGTGGCTGAATGGAATGCCTGGCAAGCTGCGCAGTCCCACGTGTTACGCGGGTACGAAACCCACCTATCCCAAGTCATGGAGAAACGACATGAAAGCAGTAGTCTTCACCGCATTGCTGGCCTCGGCCGGTCTCGCCCAGGCCGCGCAAACGGTCGAACTGAAGCTGGCCGGAGCGGACGGCCCGGGCAAGTCGATCGGTACCATCAGCATCGAGCAGAACAAGTACGGCACGCTGCTCACCCCCGATCTCAAGGACCTGCCGCCGGGTGTGCATGGCTTCCACCTGCACCAGAAGGGTTCGTGCGCGGCGGCAGAGGAGAACGGCAAGCCGGTACCGGCGGGCGCGGCAGGTGGGCACTGGGACCCTGATTCCACCAACGCACACAAAGGCCCCTACGACGACAGCGGCCACCGCGGCGACCTGCCAGCGCTGTATGTCGGTGCTGATGGCATGGCCACCTACCCGGTATTGGCGCCACGGCTGAAGGCCGAAGACTTCAAGGGCCATGCGCTGATGGTGCATGCCGGTGGCGATAACCACAGCGATCACCCGCAGAAGCTGGGCGGTGGTGGTGCCCGTGTGGCGTGTGCAGTGGTCCAGTAGGCCCCAGGGCTGCTCAGGGTTGGCGCTCGGCTACCGCACGCAATGTCCGCAGCGTCACCACCGGGGCATCGACCACGAAGCGGTTGGCCAGCCAGCCCGGCACGTCCCCGGCAGGGTCAGCCTGCAACTGGTAGGTGACCTCGGTTTCCCGCTCACCGAGTGGCTTCATGATCCATTCACCGGCCAGGTGCTGCACGCGGATCAGCCCAGGCTCTTCGGGCAGGCGGCCCGGTTCGGCGCTCAGGTGCCGCACCAGGGTCCCGTCAGCCCGGCGCTCGGTGCTGACCTTGAGAATGATGTCGCGCGGCAGGGTCGGCCACGGCAGGTTGGTAGTCAGGTAGACCCAGGACGTGTCGCCTACCACATCCAGCAGGCGCATCTGGTCGCAGGCATACAGCCATTTGCACGCCACCCGCAGGTTTTCCTGAAGGTCGGTGAGGGTGCGCACGCTGGCTTTCATGGTGCTGATGCCGCGGAACTGCTGGTAGGGCGAGTCTGGGGCCGGGGCCAGGTAGACACGAATACCTTCGCGGTCGTAGGCAATTTTCCATTCATCAGCCGCCAGGCTGACGCTGGAGCAAAGCAGTACGGCAAGCATCAGGCAGCGGTTCATGGCAAGTACCGCGCTAGGGGGCAGGGCTAGTCAGTATGAGCGGCAAACAGAAAGCCCGCCAGGAGGCGGGCTTTCGGGCATCAGCCTGAACTCAACGCTGTGGGTTGAGGGTCAGGTGCACGTGACGGTTCACGTCCTTGTACAGCAGGTAGCTGAACTTGCCTGGGCCGCCGGCGTAGCAAGCTTGCGGGCAGAAGGCGCGCAGCCACATGAAGTCGCCGGCTTCCACTTCGACCCAGTCCTGGTTCAGGCGGTACACCGCCTTGCCTTCCAGCACATACAGGCCGTGTTCCATGACGTGGGTTTCAGCGAACGGAATCACGCCGCCCGGCTGGAAGGTGACAATGTTGACGTGCATGTCGTGGCGCATGTCGGCCATGTCGACGAAGCGGGTGGTGACCCAGCGGCCTTCGGTGCCCGGCATCTCGATGACGGTGGCGTTGTCGCGGTGGGTGACGAACGACTCAGGCACGGCCAGGCCTTCGACTTTCTGGTAGTGCTTGCGCAGCCAGTGGAAGGTGACGTTGGCCTTGCTGTTGTTGCGCAGGCTCCACTCGGCGCCTGGGGCCAGGAAGGCATAGCCGCCTGGGGTCAGGGTGTGATGCTTGCCTTCGACGGTGATGTCCAGCTCGCCTTCGACGATGAACACCACGGCTTCGGCATTAGGGTCCAGCTCAGGGCGCTCGCTGCCGCCTTCCGGGGCCACTTCGACGATGTACTGCGAGAAGGTTTCGGCGAAACCGGTCAGCGGGCGGGCGATGACCCACATGCGCATCTTGTCCCAGAACGGCAGGTGGCTGGTGACGATGTCACGCATCACGCCTTTAGGGATGACGGCATAGGCTTCGGTGAACATGGCACGGTCAGTCAGCAGCTCGGTCTGAGCTGGGTGCCCACCGTGGGGGGCGAAGTAGGAGTGGTTCGACATGAGCGGTCTCGACTTGTTGTTCTCTCCCCGTGCCTTGGACCACACCGGCCGGTGCGTGCAGGGGATGTGCGGACAGCATAGGGGGCAGTCCGCATCATCCACAAATTAAATGTTGAAATACTCGACATTCAGTTACTGAATGCGAACCTGGCGCCCCGCGTGGGCTTCCGGCAGCCGGTCGCCGCGGCCGAACAGCTTGTGGCGCAGGGTGCCGTCGGTGTAGTTCAGCGGGTAGCGGCCACGGCGTTGCAGTTCCGGCACCAGCAGATCGACGACGTTGGCCAGGTCGTCCGGTTGCACAGCATAGGTGAGGTTGAAACCGTCGATGCCGGTCTGGTCGAGCCAGTGTTCCAATTGGTCGGCAATCTCGCCGGGTGAGCCGACCAGTACCGGGCCACGCCCGCCCAGGCCGACGAATTCGGCGGCTTCACGCACGGTCCAGCGGCGGTTCGGGTCGGCGGCGGTGAACGCCGCCAGGGCGGCACGGCCAGCATCGTTCTCGACATATTCGATGGGGGCATCCGGGTCGAGGCCGGCGAAGTCGATACCGGTCCAGCCCGAAAGCAGGGTAAGGGCGGCGTCAAGGTCGACGTAGCGGCGGTATTCGGCAAAGCGCGCCTGGGCTTCATGCGGCGTAGGCGCGACGATCAGCAGTGCCTGGGCATAGATCAGCACCTCATCACGGCCACGCCCGGCCACTTCGCTGGCTTGGCGGATGCCGTCGGCGTAGCGGCGCAGCACGGTGGGCGTCGGGCCACTAATGAACACGCACTCGGCATGCCGGGCGGCGAACTGTTGCCCACGCGCCGAGGCGCCGGCCTGGAACAGTACCGGGGTGCGCTGGGGCGAAGGCTGGCACAAGTGCATGCCGGGCACCTGGAAGTGCTCGCCGGCATGGTTGATGGCATGCACTTTAGACGGTTCGATGTAGCGTCCGCTTTCGCGCTCCAGTTGCACGGCATCGTCTTCCCAGCTTTTTTCCCAGAGTTTGTACAGCACCTCCAGGTATTCCTCGGCCAGGTCGTAGCGCTGGTCATGGCCCAGCTGGCGGGCCAGGCCCAGGTTGCGCGCGGCGCTGTCGAGGTAGCCGGTGACGATGTTCCAGCCGACCCGGCCATTGCTCAGGTGGTCGAGTGTGGACATGCGCCGGGCGAATGGATAAGGGTGTTCATAGGTCAGCGAAAAGGTTACGCCGAAGCCCAGGTGCTCGGTGGCCCCGGCCATGGCCGGGACCAGCAGCAGCGGGTCGTTGACCGGCACCTGCACGCCACCGCGCAGGGCGGCTTGCGGGCCACCCTGGTAGACGTCGTAGATACCCAGCACGTCGGCGATGAACAGCGCATCAAACAGCCCGCGCTCCAGCAGGCGCGCGAGGTCGGTCCAGTAGTCCAGGCGGTTGAACGCCACGCTGGTGTTGCGCGGGTGGCGCCAAAGCCCCGGGGACTGGTGGCTGGCAGCGTTCATGCTGAAGGCGTTGAAGCGGATGTGGCGGGGCATTGCCTTCACTCCCTGGTCACGGCAATACAGAAGCCGGGTAGATGGCATCGGCGACCTGCAACTTGTGCGGGATCAGGCCCAGGCCCTGGAAGGTATCGGCCAGTTTCTGCTGCTCGGCGACGATCTGCGGGGTGATGGCCACGGCGTTATAGTTGCGCCGCTCGCTGGCCACCTCCAGCACATTGGCGCTGATGCCCAGTTGCGGTGCCAGCAGTGCGGCGACTTCGGCGGGCTTGGCGTTGGCCCACTGGCTGACCTTGCCCAGCTCGCTGAAGAAGGTCTTCAGCAGGTCGCGGTGCTGGTCGGCGAAGGTGGCGGTAGACAGATAGAAGGTGCGGTTGTTGGTCAGGCCGCTGCCATCGCGCAGGTTCTTCAGGCCCGGCTGGCTTTCGGCCGCGGCGAGGAACGGGTCCCACAGGGTCACGGCCTGCACGCTGCCCGATTGCAGGGCGGCGACGGCATCGGCAGCGTTGTTGACGTAGGCCGGGGTGATGTCCTGATAGCTCAGGCCGGCCTGTTCCAGGGCCACCGCCAGCAAGTATTGGGCGTTCCAGCCGCGGCCGGTGGCCACGCGCTTGCCTTTGAGGTCCTGCACCGCGGTGAGGTGATCCTGCTCGCGCACCACCAGGCCGATGCCGCGCGGGTAGGGTTGTTCGGCGGCGAGGTAGACCACCGGCTTGCCGGCGGCCTGGGCGAATACCGATGGCGCGTCGGCAGCGTGGCCCAGGTCGATGGCGCCGGTGCTCAGCGCTTCGAGCAGCTGCGGGCCGGCGGCGAATTCGTGCCAGCTGACGTTCACGCCTTGGGGCGCCAGGGCCTTTTCCAGCGCGCCGCTGCCTTTGAGGATGTTGATGCTGTTGAACTTCTGATAACCGATGCGCAGGGTCTTGGTGTCTTCGGCGAAGGCACTGGACCAGGGCAGCAGGCTGCTGGCGACAGTCGCCAGGAGGCCGCCGACCAGCAGGCGGCGAAGGGGGGAGAAGGGCATGGGCGTCGCTCCTTGAGGGGTGGGAAACGGTGTACCCAGCCTAAGGAGGAGGCGTTTGGCTTTCAATTTCTTAATTCCATTTTGTTAGATTGTTTTGTTCTTTTTATATCCTTTTGTTGCTGTGTCGTCTGATGTCGAAATTTTCACATCCTCTTGCTAGGATTCGAACCCATCAAAAGGAGCCCTGTTCATGCCCATCCTGCGCCGGCGCAGTACCCGTATCGCCCTGACTGCCACCACCGGGCTGGTCGCCGCCACCCTGGGTTTTTTCGCCTGGCAATCGTTCTACCCGGTGCAGGCTGCCAGTGGCTGGCGTGTCGAGGTGCTGCACCGCGACGTGGCCAAGGCCGCTTCGTTGCTGCCCCAGGCCGACGGCAGCCTGCTGGTCAGCCGTGAGCTGGATGACGGCAAAGGCAGCATTCTCAAGATCACTGCCAGCGGCGACCGCGTGGTGCTGATCGACAACCTGTCCAAGCCCGACGGCATGGTCGCGGCACAGGGTGGCTGGGTGTTCAGCCAGGAAGGCGGCCACGCGCCGGTCAGCTTGTCCCGCGATGGCCAGGTCACCCGCCTGTTCGACGGCGACAGCGTGCAGGGGCTGTGGAACGATGGCGATCACCTGTATGCCATCGAAGACCGCAAGGGCAACGGGCGCCTGATGCGCTATGAGTGGGCCAGCGGCCAGCTCGAGGTGCTGCGCGCGGGGCTGACCGAAACCGAAGGCCTGACCCGCTGCGCCGACGGCCGCCTGCTGTACACCGAGAAAGGCACCGGCATCGTTCGTGCGTTGTCCGACGACGGTAAAGACCCGGTGGTGGTCGAGGGCCTGCGCCATCCCACCTTCCTGCTGTGCGACCAGCGCGGCCTGTGGATCAGCGAAGACAACACCCACCGCGCGCGCCTGCTGCGGGTGGACGCCGATGGTACCCAGCACGTGGTGCTGACCTTCCTCAAGGCGCCGCAATCGATCATCGCCGATGGCAAGGGTGGCTACCTGCTCGCCGAAGGCGGGCGCAATCGCGTGCTGCAACTGAGCCCGCCTGCCGACGAGGCCACTGCCCAGCGTTAACTGGGCAGGCGCCGCTTGCGACCTGGCAGCAGGCCCAGCACCAGCATGCAACCGAGCAGGATCACCAGGCCGCCAGCGGCCTGTAGCAGGCTCAAGGCTTCGCCAAGGAACAGCGCGCCGACCAGCACCGCCACCAGGGTGACCACGAACTCGACGCTGATGGTGCGCGTTGCACCGATGCGCGCCACCAGGCCGAAATACAGCACATAGGTGGTGGCGCTCATCACGCTGCCGCTGAGCAGCAGGTACAGCCAGTCACTGGCCTGTGGCAGGCTGGGCAGCGGGACGACCAGCAGCAACGGCAAGGTCAGCACACCGCCTGCCAGGAAGGCGCCACCCGTGACGGTCCAGGGGTCTTGCCCGCGCAGGCGCAGGCTGGCGTAGTTGCTGCCGAAGGCTGCGCACAGGCAGCCGAACACCGAGGCGAGGCAGCCGTGGATGAAGTCCTCGGTGACCGGCTGCGCCGGGAAGCCCACCAGCATGACGATGCCCAGCACCCCCAGCAGCAGGCCTAGCAGGCCTTGTGGCGTGATTTTTTCGATGCCCCAGAGGCGGCCGATGATCATCGAAAACAGCGGAATGGTGGCAACCAGAATGGCCGACATCGCGGTACCGATGCGCGGGGTGGCGTAGGACAGGCCGATCAGCTGCCCGGCGACGGTGGTGGCGCCGACCACCAGCAAAGGTTTGAGCAGCGGGCGCAGGCGCAGGCCACGGCCCAGCAGGGCGGCGAGCATGGCCAGGGTGCCGCCGGCGATGAAGGCGCGCAGGCTGACCGCGCCGACCCAGCCAAAGGCGTGCACCACCTTGAGCACCACCAGGAAGGAAAAGCCCCAGGCGATGGCCAGGAACAGGTAGGCGGCGATATCGCGGGGTTGCATGCGGCAAGGTCCATCCAGAAAGGAGGAGCGCAGGCTAGCGGGTTGTCGCAAAGCTTTTCAAGCCTGCCCAGCCACCAACAGCAACGACTGCGGCACCGGGCTCTGCGGATGCTGCGGCTCCTGCAGGCTCAGCAACCGGAACCCTGCCATGTCCAGAGCATTCAGCCAGCTGGCCAAGGTCCGGAAGTACCACGGCATCGGCCGCCAGTCTCCCGCAAAGCCAGCAAATGACTCTTCACGCCAGCCGTCCTGATAGTCCCCGCCCGCCACGCTCCAGGGATGCAGCGTCTGGATCACCAGTTCGCCACCGGGCGTCAGCAGTGCTTTCATGGCCGCCAGCAAGGGAATAATGTCTTGCTGCAACAGGGCGAAATTGGCACAGATCAGTTCGTAGCCACTGCCGATGTCCACTGCACCTTCGGCCAGCTGCGCATAGCTGGCCTGGTGCACCTGCGTCGAGCCTGCGGCCCGCGAAGCTTCGACCAGCGCGGCGTCGCCATCCACGCCAGTCACCTCGATGCCACGATCGGCCAGCGCCCGCAGCAACCAGCCTTCGCCGCAACCCAGGTCCAGCACCCGCTCAGGCTGGCGACCGAGGATCGCCAGCAGGATCGCCTGGTCGGTGACCTGCAGGCGGCTCTCGATAGCGCCGCCACGCACGGCGTCTATCCACGCCCGAGCATTGTGCTGCCAGCTGTGCAGCAGGGCGTCTTCGGGGTTGGGCATGTCGGTGATCCTGAGCAGTGGGACTGCTCAAGCATAGGCGTTCACCGACGCCTTGTCCGAGGGAGACCGAGCAGGAGCCTGGAGCGCTTCGCGCCCATAGAAGCCCAAGGCAGTGGCCCAGGTGGTCAACCACACGAAAATCCCGGCCCAGAAGGTGTGCGACATGTAGTGCCAGCCTTGCAGTACGCGAGTGGTGCCGTAGACGAAGCCGATCAGCAGGATGGCCACCAGCAGCTTGCGCGCATGCTGCCAGCGGTAACGCAGTGCCACGAAGTACAGCGCCAGCAGGGTGAAGCCGCTGGACGCGTGGCCGCCTGGCCAGCACCGGCCTTCACCGGCCTTGCTGAACCACTTGAAGTTCTCGTACCACTCCACGTGCGCCTCAGGGCCGCCGTAGAGGGTGGTTTCCACCGGGCAATACACGCTGGTGTGGCTTTTCAGGTAATGAATGACCGTGGTGCACAGGGCAAATGCCACCACCACGAACAGGAAGTCGCGGCGATGACGGCTGGTGAAGCGCAGCACCGGGCTGATTCTGGCGGCATTCAGGCCGCGGGTGATCAGCGCGTCGGGGTGGTTGGCCAGGCGTGGCCAGATGAACGACAGCAGCGAACCGATGATCGCCGCCTCGCCGGTCCAGTTCGGCAGGATGCGCGGCCATTTGTGGGTCACTTTCTCGAACAGTTGGTCGTGCAACAGCGGGAACTGCCCGGTGACCGGGTCAAGCAGCAGGTTGCTGATCCAGCGGTCCAGCGTGGTGAGGTCGAACAGCAGGAACGTGATCGCTGCCAGCAGCAGTGGCAATAGCAAATTGTTGACGTAGAACGTGGTGCGTGAAGAACCGGGCATGCTTACTTCCCTGTGCTGCTGTTGAGTGTCTGCCATTGGTTGGCGTTGAGTTGCCCGAGCAAGTGTGCCTTGCCGTTGCTGTCTTTGCTGATGAACAGTGCACTGGCATAGCCAGCAACGCGTTCGCCGCCCGCTACGCGCAGTTGCCGTTCGAGGTGGTCGATGCAGCCACTGTGGGTGACCAGCACCAGGTTGTGGCCTTCGCGCTTGTGGGCCAGGGCAGCGTCGGCAAAGGTGCTGTCACAGCGTGCCAGCCAGTCTTGGGTTTCGATAGCCTTGCCGAAGATGGACGATGCTGTCTGCTGGGTGCGCACTTCCGGGCTGCTGAGGATATCGGCATTGGCCAGGCCCAGGCGGCGGATGCCGTCGCCAACGGCGGTTGCGGCCTGGTTGCCGTCCACGGTGATGCCGGCAGGGTCGCCCAGGCAGGCATGGTTGGAGCGGTCGCAGCGTTCGGCATGGCGGATCAGGACAATCACCTTGCCGCTGCTCCAGGCGTTGTACACGCCATGCTCGCTCATCAGTTGCGCGCTGCCCAGGTTGGTGACATGCGTACGAAGCACGTGCCAGAGGCCGAATGCCGTGAAGGCCAGCAACAAGGCCAGCAGCCAGACAACGGGCAGTCTCCGGCGTTTCAGGCGCAGAAGGCGCGGGTGCGTCGCTATTACATTTTCCAGCATGCTGCCACTCCGAGGACAAGGCTGGCAGCACCTTATCCTCGGCTTTGTGGCCCAATAGTGAAGCGGATGTGAAAATTGTCTTATCCCTGCCAGCTGCCGCCGAACGTCCTGTGCTGGCTGGCGCGGTTTTTTGGGCAGCTTGAGGCCCGCGCCCTGCGGGGAGTGAATCAGGCTGCTGCGGCAACCGGCAACGCGGGTTGCTCGCGACGAATGCTGGCCAGCGGCACCGCCACCAGCAGCAAGGTCAGCACTACCGTCACGCCGATGCCCCAGGCCGCCAGGCTGAAGCCACCCAGCGAAATCAACCCGCCGGAGATCGCCGGGCCTACCGCCAGCCCAAGGCTGAGGAAGCTGCCGGCGGCAGCCACTACGCGGCCCTCGCGGTCCAGCGCTGCGGCCAACCCGGTAAGGTAGCTGAGGGCGTAGAAGTAGGTGATGCAGATGGTCATCACCCCAGCGGTGTACAAGGTCTTGGAGTGCTCACCCAGCACATAGCTGAGGCTGGTTGCGCCGGTCAGCAGAATCGCCAGGATTACCGGTGTGCTCATGCCGAAGCGCTTGCCGACCATGGCGGCGATCAGCGGCCCGATCAGGCCGACGAACGACTGGAACGACAACAGCACGCCCAGTTCATCGCCGCTGTAGCCGACCAAGGTGCCGATCCGCTCGACAAAGGCCCAGCCCATGGTGTCGCGGGCCTGGAACACGAACATCGCCAGCATCATGCAGATGGCCGGCAGGCTCAGCAGGACATTGCCTGCCCCTGGCTGGCCGGCTGGCGCTTGAGCTGAAGGTTCGGCAACCGGTGCGCGCTGCGCCATCGCCGGTATGGCCAGCAGCATCACCGCCATGGTCGCTGCCATCGCGTAATACAAACCGTGCAGGCCATGGGCGGCCATGACCTTGGCGTAACCCAGCATCACCACGATCATCAGCACCACCGACAGCACGTTCATGTGCCCGGCTACCCGGTCCGGGTGCTTGGCGCTGGACACGGCAGCATTGCCACAGGCCAGCGCCAGGCCGGCGCCAATACCCGCAACACAGCGTACTGCCGCGAGTGCATAGAGGCTGTCGACATTGGCACTGAGCAGGTTGGCGGCAATCGCCAGCAGGGTGCCGGCCAGCGCCAGGGTGCGCCGGGGCGCGCGGCCCATGAACGGGGCGACCAGCAGCGAGGCGAGCATGGTGAAGCCGAACTCGGCCGACATCAGCAGCCCGGCCTGGGCTTCGTTGAGTTGCAAATCGTGAATGATGGCGCTGATCAGGAACGGCAAGGCCCACAGCCCGAGCAGGCCGACGCCGTAGGCAGACGCGGCGGCGGAGAACACCAGGCTCCAGCTCTCGGGCAAGCAGTGTTTTATTGTTTTCATTGGGGTAACCCCTGAATGGCAGGCACAGCGTTGGGTAGACGCGCGCCGGTGGTTGGCGCGCGCAGGGTAGTGTTACTGCTGGCTCTCGTCGACCGGGGTGCCGTCGTCGTACTGCGACAGCCAGCTGACCATCGCATCGCGGTAACGGGTGAAGCCCTTGTAGTCGACCAGTTCCTGGTCCAGGTCGCGGATCACCCGGTGCATGCGTTTGGCCCACTGTGGCGCGAACTCGGCCAGCTCTTGCAGGCTGACCAGGTAGGTGCGCACCGGGAACAGCACGGCGTTGCTGCGCGGCAGGCGGTGCAGCGGTTGCAGCTCGATGCGCAGGTTGACCAGCTCGCCGGCGTTTTCGGCGGTCACCGTGGTGCGCTCCGGGGCCCAGTCAGGCAGGGTTTCGGCGGAGGTTTCCAGGCGCGGGTTGACCGTGATCGACCAGTTGGTGCGGCGCACCGGGTGGCCAGGGCGCAGGCGCAGGAGGAACTTCAGCGCCCGCTGCAGGATGCTCATTTCATGCAGCTTGGGCACCGGGCCGTGGAATTCCATGAAGCTCATGCCGAGGTTGAAACGCAGCGAGTAGTCGGCGCGCTGGGTGGCCATGCCGGCGCCCATCACCAGGGTGTCGTCACGCTCCTCAAGCAGAATGAACTCGCCCTGGGCCTGGCGGGTGATGTATTCCATCGGCTCCATCGGCAGGGTGCTGGCGTCACCGAAGGTGAAGGTCTGGTCGATCTGCAGCGGGCGGTTGACCCAGTGCCACTGGCTGCCTTTCTTCTCCAGGGTGAAGTGCTCGGGGTAGTCGCGCGAGTACGACTCCATCAGCAGTTCCAGCAGGTCCCACTGGGCTTCCATCATGTGCGGCAGGGCGGCGTAGTGCACGCCCGGCTGGCTGTCGAGGGTGTGCGCACGGTGGTGGCATTCGGAGATGTAGTGCTCGTCTATGTCGAACTGCCCGCGCAGCGCGCCCGTGCCGAACGGCACGTGTGGCTCGACGTTCATCGAGTACATGTACTGGTCTTCCGGATACGGGAAGGGCAGGCGCAGTACGGCTTCGCGGCTGTTCTTGTAGGTGTGGCCCTGGCCTGCGTCGGCGTAGGTCTCGATCGGCTTGAATACGGTCATGTTGTTGTTTTCCTGTTTCAGAGGTCTACGACCAGGCGGCTGCAGTTGGCGCGGGATACGCAAGGCATGAATTTGCGCTGGCTCAGTTTGTCTTCCTCGCTGAGCCAGTCGTCGCGATGGTCGAGTTCGCCATCGAGGTCCAGCACTTCGGTCTCGCAGTAGCCGCAGGCACCGCCGCGGCACAGGTAGGGCACCTTGTAGCCGGCCTGTTCGGCGGCTTCGAGCAACGACTGTTCGGCCGGCACTTCGATGGTCACGCCCTGGCGGGCCAGGGTGACGCTGAACGGCTGGCCGCTGGAGCCTTGCTCGACAAAGCGCTCATAGTGGATGTGGCTGTCGGTCCAGCCGAGGGCGTGGGCGCTGTCGAGGGTGTCGTCGATCATGCTGTCCGGGCCGCAGACATACACGTGGCTGCCCAACGGGCGGTCAGCGAGAATGTGGCGGATATCCATGCGTGCATCGACGCCTTGCACATATAAATGCACGCGCTCGCCGTAGCGTGCCTGCAGCTCCAGGCCCAGGGCGGTGTGTTCGGGGCCGCGCACGGCCAGGTGCAGCTCGAAGGTGGCCTGCTTGAGTTGCAGCTCTTCCAGTTGCGAATAGACCGGGGTAATGCCCACGCCGCCGGCAATGAACACGTGCTGGCGGGCATGCTTGGCCAGCGGGAACAGGTTGGCGGGTTGCAGGATCTGCAGCAGGTCGCCTTCCGCGACCCGGTCATGCAGGTAGCGCGAGCCGCCCCGGCCTTCGCTTACCCGGCGCACGGCGATCTGGTAGGCGCTGGAGTCGTAGGGCGAGCTCATCAGCGAGTAGGCGTTGCGGTGGGTCTTGTCGCCGTCTTCGAGCACCACCACAACATGGCTGCCGCCGGAAAACGCCGGCAGGTGCTTGCCGGCCGGATCGACCAGGGTAAAGCGGGTGATTTCCGGGGTGAGCGCTTCGATGCGGGCGACGCGCACGCTGAGGGTGCCGTTATGGGTATTCATGTGTCGAGCTCCTCGGCTGCTGGCAGTTCGCCCGGGACTTCGCCATCGGCCTTGATGCCCTGGAAGGCGGCCAGGCGGCGGGAATAGTGGTCGCGCACCACCAGGTCGAGCTGGCAACCGGGGCAACTGAATACGCGCTGAGTGACGTTCTCGGTGTAGGTGTCGCAGTGCGCGCACCACACGCGGCGGACCAAGGTGCCGCTGTGTTCGCGCAGCACTTCGTCGCGGTTCAGGTCGACCGCATTGGCGGCTTGCATGGCGGTGCCGATGAAGCTTTCCGAGCCACTGAGGTACAGGCGCGTGCCCATGTGGGCCTGGCCCAGCCGTTCGCGCAGGGCGGCGATCAGTGCCTGGTTGCTGGGGAACACCTCCAGCCCGGCCGCTTCTGCGGCTTGCAGGGCCTGCAGGTGGTCGTGCCCGGAGAACGACTCGGTGGAATAGAGCAGGGTGCTGTGCGCGCGCTGTGCGGGGGACATGTCCGCGATCAGGCGCAGCATGGCCGCGCCGCCGCTGCCCTGGCCCGCGATCAGGTGGCGCAGGCCGCCTGCCATGGGCCGCAGCTGGTCATAGACCGGGCGGCTTTTGATGCCGGTGATAAGCATGGTGACACACCTCGTAAGCCCGAACCCCCGGGCTGTGCCGGAAGGTAACGTTGACGGCTGATTTCAGGCTCGGGCACGGGTGAAAGCAGAACCCATGCCATATTGCCTATGGTTTTATATGTTTTATGACCAAAGTCGACAATCAGTGCTTGAACATCACGTGGCGCACGCAGGTGTAGTCTTCCAGGCCGTACAGGGACATGTCCTTGCCATAGCCCGATTGCTTCATGCCGCCATGGGGCATTTCGCTGACCAGCATGAAGTGCGTGTTGACCCAGGTGCAGCCGTATTGCAGGCGCGCAGCCAGGCGGTTGGCGCGGCCGACGTCGCGGGTCCACACCGAAGAGGCGAGGCCGTAGTCGGAGTCGTTGGCGAAGGCCAGGGCCTGGGCTTCGTCGGTGAAGGGGGTAATGCTGACCACCGGGCCGAACACTTCACGCTGGACGATCTCATCGTCCTGGCGGGCATCGGCCAGCACGGTCGGCTCGAAGAAGAAGCCATCACCTGCCCCCCGATGGCCGCCGGTGACCAGGCGGATATGCGGCTGCGCCTTGGCGCGTTCGACAAAACCTTCGACCCGCTCCAGGTGCTCGCGGGTGATCAGTGGGCCGAGTTCGGTTTGCGGGTCGTCCTGCAGGCCCATGCGCAGGCTGGCCACGGCTTCGCCCAGCTTGCTCACGAACTGCTCGTAGACGCCTTGCTGGACATACAGGCGGCAGGCTGCGGTGCAGTCCTGGCCGGCATTGTAGAAGCCGAACGCACGGATGCCTTCGACGGCGGCATCGATATCGGCGTCGTCAAAGATCAGTACCGGCGCCTTGCCACCCAGTTCCATGTGGGTGCGCTTCACGCTGCTGGCGGTACTGGCGATGATCCGTGCGCCGGTGGCCACGGAACCGGTCAGCGAAACCAGGCGCACCTTGGGGTGGTTGACCAGCGGCTCGCCGACGCTCGGGCCGCGGCCGAACAGGATGTTGACCACGCCGGCCGGGAACAGCTCGGCCATGATCTGGCCCAGCGCCAGGGCGGTCAGCGGGGTTTGCTCGGAGGGCTTGAGCACCACGCAGTTGCCGGCAGCCAGCGCCGGGGCGAGCTTCCAGGCGACCATCATCAGCGGGTAGTTCCACGGCGCGATGGAGGCGACCACACCAAGCGGGTCACGGCGGATCATCGAGGTGTGGCCCGGCAGGTATTCACCGCCGGCCGAGCCCGACAGGCAGCGGCTGGCACCGGCAAAGAAGCGGAACACGTCGGCGATGGCCGGGATTTCGTCGTTCAGTGCTGCCTGGTAAGGCTTGCCGCAGTTCTGCGACTCCAGGCGGGCGAGGGTGGCGGCTTCGGCTTCGATGCGGTCGGCCAGCTTGAGCAGCAACTGGGCGCGGTCCTTGGGTGCGGTCTGCGACCAGCCCTCGAAGGCCTGGTCGGCGGCCTCAACGGCGGCATCCACCTGGGCAGCGCTGGCTTCGGCGATATGCACCAGCACCGTGCCTTCGGACGGGTTGTACACGGCGTACGGGCTGCCTTGCCCGTCGACCAACTGGCCGTTGATCAGGAGTTTGGTTTGCATGGCGGATTCCTTGGTCGGTCTTATTGGTAGAAATCTAAACCTATGAAACCATATCTTAATATTTTTAGTTTGCCAACCACTGCGAAAACCCACTTCCAAGCGGTAGAATGGCCCGTCAATCGGTATCGGGCGCTGGCCCGTTCGCTATAAGATGCGAAACTGAACTTTTTAGCCGAGGCCCGCGCAAGCCTGGCAATGCTCGATAGGGAGAGGCAATGACTGCCCTGAATAGTGCTCGTAACACCGCCTTCATCCGGTTGCGCCAGGAAGGGCGGACCGATGAAGTGGCGCGCCGCCTGGTGGAAGCCATCGAGCTGGGGATGTTCGCTGAAGGGCAGCAACTGCCCAGCGAGTCGGAACTGGCGCTGCAATTGGGCGTGGCCACGGTAACCCTGCGCGAAGCGCTGGTGGTGCTGCGCCAACGTGGCTTGATCGAGACCCGTCGCGGGCGCAATGGCGGCAGCTTTGTCTGCGCCCCGGTAGAACTGCCCGAAGCACTGCTGCTGCAACGCCTGCGCGACATGAGCGGCCCCGACCTGCGCGACCTGGGCGATGAACAGACCGCGATTTCCGGTACCGCGGCGCGCCTGGCCGCCAAGCGCAGTTCGCCGGAGCAGCAGGCGCGCATCGCCCAGCATATCGAAACCCTCAGCCAGGCCACTTCGCGCCTGGCCCGGCACCGCGCCGATGCGCGTTTTCATATCGAAGTGGCCGCCGCGGCCCAGTCGCTGCGCCTGACCAGTGCGGAAATGCGCCTGCAGTCGGAAGTCGGCGAACTGCTGTGGATGGAGGCCGCCGGCGGCGGTGACGTGACGGTGGTCGAGCACGAGCACCGGGCGATTCTCGAAGCACTGGTGGCCGGTGATGCGGTGCTGGCTGGCGCCTTGGCCGAAGCCCATGTCAGCCGTGGTATCAAGCGCCTGATCAGCCTGCGTCTTGAGCTGCTGGCCGACGGCCAGGACTGAGCCGTCCATAACAACAAAGCTGTACCTGCGTGAGGTAATGCCATGTTTGCCCTGAGCGACAACGACCCGCTGTCAGCCTGTGCCCAACAGCTGGACCACACCCTGGGGACCATCTTCGGCCAGGTTCGCCAGCTGGTGGAAGAAACCCGAGCGCTATGGGAGCGGGTACTGGCCGAAGGCCGCCAGCCGAGTGCCAAGGACCTGGCCACCCTGCGCCCGGCCATCGACCAGCAATTGCTCACCACCGGTGCCTTTGGCTGTGGCGGCGGCGTCATCGTCGAGCCCAACGGCCTGGCCGACCGCGAGATGCACCTGGAGTGGTGGTACCTGGCCGACGGCGGCAAGACCCTGCCGCTGCGGCCGAACTTCGACCGGCGCCGCGAGAATTACTACGACTACACCGAAATGCCCTGGTACAGCCGGCCGATGAAAACCGGCAAGAGCGTGGTCGAAGGGCCGTACGTGGACCTGTACGGCACCAACATGTATGTGCTGACCTTCACCATGCCGATCGAGGTGCAGGGCCGGTTCATCGGCGTGGCCGGGCTGGACCTGTCGTTGCACAACGTCGAGCGCCTGCTGGTGCGCAGCCTGATGCGTCTGGAGCATGAGGCGGTGCTGATCTCGGCGGACGGGC
This sequence comes from Pseudomonas sp. TWI628, assembly GCF_039673865.1. Classification (NCBI taxonomy): domain Bacteria; kingdom Pseudomonadati; phylum Pseudomonadota; class Gammaproteobacteria; order Pseudomonadales; family Pseudomonadaceae; genus Pseudomonas; species Pseudomonas sp. TWI628. The sequence goes on from NZ_JBDJMM010000003.1 coordinate 208,999, forward strand.
GGGTGATTGCCTCGAACACGGCAAACTGGATGGTCGGTGACCTGGCCCAGGCGTTGTTGAACACCTTGCCGCGTGATGGCATTCGCCTGGCGTTGGCCGAGTCCGAGGCTGGGTGGTCGTTGGTGCGCTTGCCGGTGCTCAGGCGCAAGTGATCATCTGCCTGGCCGCTGGCCGCTGGCCGCTGGCCGCTGGCCGCTGGCCGGCAACGTCATTGTCCAGCCAGGCATGCCAGCGCTGGAGCGGTTGCCCCGTGATGGGGCGCGCCTGGCCAGGCGCACCCTGTCGGTGCGTTTGCCGGGGCCGTCGAACCTTGGAACGCGCGAATAGTTAGCTTGCATACGAGTTGGCGTGCAACTTGCTGTCACTTTGCCATCTGATGTCGTGTATGGTGAAAACAATGTCGCTTTCAAGCAGTTCCATGCAGTTGTCATCGAGCGAAAAGGGTTGGCTGCCCTGGTTCGGTAAAACCGGCAAGGTCCGCATGGGGTGGGCCTGCCGCCTCAACCGCGCGCATTATCCGGTGATCGAACAAACCTTCGAAGCCATCGCTCAGACCCGCGTGCAGTTGCTGCACAACTGGGCCCGCCAGCAGTGGGAGCACCTGGCAGAGCTTGCGCAGCACATGGCCCCAGGTTGCAGCGAAGCCGACCGATCGCTCCTGCTCGACAAGCTGGCCCAGGCGGAAGATTTTTCCGAGCTGTGCGTGATCGACACCGTTGGCAATGTGATCGTCTCTACCTGGGCCAAGCGCAGCAACACCCGGAGCGACCAGATGCAGGCTTTGGCGCAGGGCCTGAAGGCGCCGTTCCTGCATGGCCCCTACAGTGACGCGCTGACCCTGCAGATCGGCCCATCATCGTCGCGTTTCCACGATGAGGTGACGCTGATGTTCTACCAGCCGCTCAAGCGCGATGGCAAAACCGTCGGTTGCCTGTGCGGGCGGGTTCCCAACGATGTGCTCGGCGACCTGATCCAGCGTGAGGCTGGGCATATCTTTGCCGAGTCCGGCGACAACTACCTGTTCATGGCGCAATCGCACTTCGACCGCACCATCCAGCCAGGCACTGCCTTGTCCCGTTCGCGTTTCGAGGACGGCACCTTCACCCATGGCGAGAACCTCAAGAGCGGTGTGCACACGCCCTGGACCACGGTGCAGATCCAGCGCCACACCGAGCTGGAGCTGCGTTTCACTGACCCGTCCACGCGCGAACTGCACCCCGGCGTGCGTGAGACCATCCGCCGCGGCGCCAACCTGTTCGTGACCTACCCAGGCTACTCGGACTACCGCCATGTGCCGGTGGTCGGCAAGGGCGTCACGTTCCAGTTGCCCGGCTCGCCAGACCGCTGGGGGATGATGTGCGAAGCCGACCTGGAAGAAGTCTATCGTCGCCGCTCGCTCAGCTACGGGCTGATGAAACCCTACGTGGCAACCATGGCCGGGCTGTTCGGTTGCAACTACCTGGTGCAGCACTACGCCGGTTTGCCACAGGGGTTTAACGACGCCCTCGAAGCGCTCGGCATGCTCGCCGCCACGTTGCTGTTCAGCGTGCTCGGGCCCAAACGGCTGGCCGCACGCCTGAACGGCATGAGCGGCGTGTTGCGCACCATCGCCGAGGGCGAAGGCAACCTGCGTCAGCGCCTGGACACCAGCGTCATGGCCAACGACGAAAGTGGCGACATGGCGCGCTGGATCAACAGTTTCATCGACCGCCTGGACGCGGTGGTGGGGCAGGTGGTCAAGGCCAGCCGCACGGTTGGCACCACCAACCAGATGATGCTGGGCCGCAGCCAGGAGGCGAGCGTGACCTCCGCCGATGTGGCCGACGCGGTGCACCAGATGATGATCATCATGGAGGAACAGTTGGGCGAATTGCAGCAGGCCTCGGTCAGCGCTGAACAGATGAAGCAGGCCATGGACGAGGTGGTCAGCCGTGCCCGCGAGCAGTTCCTGGCGGTGCAGGCGGGCACCCAGTCGATTCGCGACGTGGTGGCGCGTTCGTCGTCCAGCGTGCAGTTGCTCGACAGCCGCATGGGCCAGATCGGCAATATCACCGGGCTGATCAGCGACATCACCAACCAGACCAACCTGCTGGCCCTCAATGCCGCCATCGAGGCAGCGCGTGCTGGCGAGCATGGCCGTGGTTTCGCGGTGGTGGCCGACGAGGTGCGCAGCCTGGCGGCGCGGACCGCGCGTGCCGCCGAAGACATCCAGCACATGGTCGAAGGCCTGCAAGGCGAAACGCAGCAGGCCGTGAGCTTCATGGAGGCCGGCGTGCAGGATGTCGATAACAGCCTGCGCCTGGCCGAGGATGCCTCGTCGGAGAACGTGCAGCTGCATCAGGCGGTGGAGGCGATGTTCGCGATCATCCAGCAGCTCAACCGGCGCAGCGTGGAATACGGCAAGACCATCGAGCAGGTCAACCAGTCCTCCAGCGAAATGCGCCAGACGGCGGTGGAGTTGCAAAGCAGTGCCGAGACGGTGAAGGTCAATGCCAGCAAGCTGCAGAAGCTGGTAGGGCAGTTCGAAGTCAGCAGTGATGACGGGCGTGCCGTGGCGGCTTGAGCAGCCTCAGGTTTGGGCGCGGTTTCATACAGGGTATGATTCGCGCCCGCAACTGGAGCCTGCCATGGCCAAAGACATCGAAAACCCCTGCGTCTCGCTCTGCCGGCTCAACAGCGAGCTGTGCGTGAGCTGCGGCCGCACCCGTGAGGAAATCCGCAAGTGGCGCGGCATGAAGCGCCCGGAGAAGATGGCCACCGTGCAACGCGCGGCCACGCGGATGAAGGCGCTCACCAAGAAGAACGCCAAGCGCCAAGGTAACGACTGAAGCCGCTGCGCTTGTGTAAGATGCAGGCTTCGAAACGCTGCAGAGCCTACCGTATGGATACCCACTCGCTTCTCGCCTTCACCCTCGTCGCTGCAATCGCCATTGCCAGCCCAGGGCCCGCCACCCTGATGGCCATCAACAACAGCCTCAACCATGGCCAGCGCAGCGCCGTGTGGTCGTCACTGGGCAATGGTACGGGCCTGTTCTGCCTGTCGGCGGCGGCCATGCTCGGGCTGGGCGCGTTACTGGCCAGTTCCGAGATGCTGTTCAACGCGGTCAAGCTGATCGGTGCCGGCTACCTGTTCTACCTCGGTGCCCGGCAGTTGCTCAGGAAAGGCCCGATGCTGGTGGACCCGGCGGCTGCGCAGGTCAGCAAGCCGACCCCGTTGAAGTTGTACAAGTCGGCGTTCCTGACCGCCGTCACCAACCCCAAGGCAACCATGTTCTTCACCGCGCTGTTCCCGCAGTTCATCGACCAGGGCGCGGCGCTGCTGCCGCAGTTCCTGACCCTGACCGGGATCTTCGTGGCGTTGTCGCTTGCGTCGTTGAGCCTGTATGCGGCGCTGGCATCGCGGGCCAAGGGTGTGCTGACCCGGCCGGCGCTGTCGCGTTGGGTGAGCCGGATAGTCGGCACGACGTTCATCGGCTTTGGTGCGGCCATTCTCACCATGCGCCGCCAGGCCGGTTAAAGAGCGTTCTCGGGCGCACTGGTTGGAGACTGACATGGAGCGTTGCAATGAAGTACCCAGGAAGACTCACACCCGATCAGCACGAAGCGTTCATGACACGCTATGGCCCAGTCTTCGGTTTGGGCATATTGCTCTGCATGGTGGCAGCAGGAACAGGTATTGGCCTGTTGCAGAGTAGCTACCTGCGTAATCAGCCAGGCAGTGGGGGCTATGCACTGAGTACCGGTGTTGCACTGGTCTTGCTGCTTTGTGCCGGCCAGTTTGCGATGATCCGCGGTTTCCGCTGGGCCATATGGCTGATCCTGCCGAGCTTGATCGCGCCTGCACTCACGGCGGTCAGTCTGTTCGGTAGCCGGCATGCCGGTACCCTGCAGGTGATCATCCTGGCGATTGCCTTGGTGGGCTTGCTGGTGTTGAACAGCAAGCGCCACCGCGGCATGCGTCGGCGCCTGGTGGAAATGCGCCTGCAGCGTATCGGCCAGCTGCCACCCACCCGTGAAGACGAGTTTCCAGACGGCACGCCGCCCGCAAAACCGTGGTTCAGCATCACGCTACTGGTACTGGCCGCGCTTGTCGTCATTGGCAAGGTCTGGTTGCTGGTGGTGAACTAGCGGCGCTCCGGCAGCCCCGGAAGATCTGGCCGGTATTGCGGCCGTGACGGTGAAGGCCTGGCAGGCAACGTTCCAGGGCATCCTGCCGGATGCCTATCTCGCCGGATTGACCATCGAGGCTCAGCAACAACGGCACCAGAGCCTGTTCGGCGGCTGTGGCGTGGTGTACCACGTGGCCAAGGGAGCGGGAGAGATCGTCGGCTTTTCGTCGGGGGGGGGCGAATCGAGACCCAGCGTCTGATGAGGCCAACGAACTCTATGGCTTGTATCTGCTGCCGAGTTGGCAAGGGCAGGGCATCGGGCGGCAACTGCTGCTGGCCGTGGCGATGCAGCTGCAGGCGCCGGGCCGGCAAGGTTTGTTCGCCCGGGTGAAGGCTGCAAGGCTTTGAGTGTCGGCAATCGGTCGGAAGCTGCCGGTTGCGAATGGCTGCTGACGACCCGAAGCTGCCTTCCGTGGAGTACACAGTACCGAGCGGCCCGTCTGCATCGATTCTAGAAATAAAAAGATGCAAGGTTGACTACTGTCAGTGCCTGCCAAATTGTGCCCGGTACGACATGGGCGCCAGGCCCACGGCCTTGCGAAATGCGGCACGGAAACTTTCCGCCGAAGCGAAGCCACAGCGTCCGGCGATTTGCTCACTGCTCAATGGGCTGCTTTCCAGCAACTCACGCGCCAGGTTCATGCGAACCTGCAGCAGCCAGGCTTTCGGTGCCAGGCCGGTCGCTTCGCTGAAGCGCCGCAGGAAGGTTCGTTCGCTCATCAGAGCCTTGGCCGCCAATTGCTTCACGGTAAGAGGGCTACCGATATGTAGGGTCGCCCACTCCAGCACCGCTGCCAGGTCATCGCGAGGCTTCTGCGCAACAGGTGCGGGAATGAACTGGGTTTGCCCCCCTGAACGCTGGGGTGCCATGACCAGGCGGCGGGCAACGGTGTTGGCGACATGGGTGCCAAAGTCCCGGCTCACTAGGTGCAGGCAGGCGTCGATGCCGGCAGCGCTGCCGGCCGAGGTGATCAGTTGGCCGCTGTCTACGTAGAGCACGCCGGGGTCTACCTTGATGTGCGGGTAGCGTGCTGCGAGCTCGTCCGTATAGCGCCAATGGGTCGTGGCGCGCTTGCCGTCCAGAAGGCCCGCAGCTGCGAGTGCGAATACCCCCGAACAGATCGAAACCAGCCGGGCGCCCCGCTGATGTGCGGCGCACAAGGCGTCCAGCAGCGCTTGTGGCGGTCGTTCATCACGGCTGCGCCAACCCGGGATGATGATGGTCTGGGCATCGACAAGCGACTCCAGCCCATGTTCGGCCACCACCTGCATGCCACCGGCCGCGCGCATCGGCGCGGGGTCGACGGCGACGATGCGATGGGTGTACCAGGCAAACTCGAACTCCGGGCGCGGCAACCCGAAGATCTCCACAGCAATGCCGAACTCGAAGGTGCACAGCCCGTCATAGGCCAGCACGGCGACCAAACCAGGGGAATTGAGCATTGGCGGAAAAATACCGGTCACTGTCGAATGCGCCACTGTAGCGGTAGGGGCCTGCTTCCTACAATGGGCGCACTTTCAAACGAGGAGTGAAACCGATGCCCAGCCTGGTCAGCGAATACCCTGCTGCACAGCCGTCCGAAGCCTTGCTGCATTTCAGCCGGCGTCTGGCGTTCGAGACGGATTGTTCAGACGTTCAACGCAGCCAGCAGTCGGGTGATGTCGACTATGTACTGGTGGATGTGAGAGGCAGCGATGCATTTGCACTCGGGCATGTGCCGGGGGCGATCAATATCCCGACCCGTACCATCACTGCAACGCGCATGGCCGAATATCCGCGCCAGACGCTGTTCGTTATCTATTGTGCGGGCCCCCATTGCAATGGTGTGCATCGGGCGGCGGTTCGCTTGGTCGAGTTGGGTTATCCGGTGAAGGAGATGATTGGCGGGGTTACCGGTTGGGTTGATGAAGGATTTTCGTTGATTGGGGCGGATGTGGCCGGCCAGCGGAATGGCGTTTCCTGCGCATGTTGAGTAGCGAGCACAGGGTGCGACCGGCACTACCTGAGGATGTACCCAGGCTTATCGAGCATATGCGAGCGTTGGCGGAATTCGAGGAGTACCTTGGTGAATTCAGGGTGGATGAGAAAGCGCTGCTTGCACGTGCGTTCGGCGAATGTCCTGAGTGCCATATCTTTGTCGCCCAGCACGGAGAAGACATCGCCGGCTACGCCGTTGGGCTGACTATCACGTTCACCTACGATCTACGACCGACCGTTGTGCTCAAGGAGCTGTTCGTGGCGGCCAGCCACAGGGGAAATGGGGTCGGAGCAGCATTGCTACGTCATGTTGCAGCCTGGACATTAAGCAGGGGTGGGGCGAGGTTGAAGTGGGATGTGATGGTGGGGAACCACCGTGCTGAGGCGTTCTATCGGCAGCATGGTGGTTGCCCCGATGGCAAATGGATGCCCTACCAAATGGGCGAGGAAGGCTTAAAAGCTTTCGCTGGCATGGAATGTGGTTTTTCCGGGTATTGACGAGCCGTTCTCTGGGTCGTCATGCCTTTTCAGGGTCACCTTTCGGGGGCGAAAGCGGACCAAGCCGAACGTCCGCTTCTGGCCGAAAGCGGCCCTCCACGACAGGCCGCTAACGACCCATAGCTGCCCTTCGTGCGGGGCAGCAATCGGCCAAGAGGAGCCATTCGTGAGAGCCCACTCTTGATTCTAAGCAGATAAATCGCTGGAACGGATATTCCAATCAATTCGCTGAATTTCCGCCTCGGTCATTACGCGCCAATCACTTGGCAAAATACCGTACTCAAACTCGGCGTTTTCCAGTGCCTCATCCAATCCAAGTAACAAGTGGTCACCTTCAATCCGGAGTTCCTCGTAGTCCTCAAATCGTATTAGCAGATACACGGGATCATCGTTTGTTGCCTCCAAGCCGAAAATCACGATAGCGGTAACGTCAGGCCGGAAATCACTGAATGTCCTTACATATGCAAATAGATGGCTTATTGGCTTGAGCATGGCGTCGACTGCATTTAATTGATGATAGTTTGCGGTATTCAACAAGACCGCTTATGGCCGTTTGCTCCCCTCGGGGTAGCCTGGGAAAGGCTAAGACGGAACGTATCGGAATAGTATTATGACAAACTGCAAAAAGCCGCAACACTGCACGATCTGCGCGCGCCTACTCGACAATCCGGACGATCCGCTATCAGGCGATACCGGCAGGGATTACTGGGAATGCATAGGCGCTTTCGAAGCGGAAATGGGATGCGCAGAGTCGCTCGACTACGTACGCCAAGAATACGAGTCAGGGCTCCGACCTGGTTGGGTTGATCCGTTCAAGCCATGACTCGGAAGCTGCATTACGACTGTTTCGGGTCGAGGGCCATCTACGACCGGCAGCTAACGACCCAAAGCTGACGTTCAGGTAGGTGAACCTAAGTCACCATCCTGGATGGCATCTCCAAGGACTTTGCGATCCGGTCTAGAATGGCCATGCACTTTTCAGAAATAACAAGCGGTGGTTCGTCAATCATGTAAAGCAGATGCTCGAACGCTAACCCAGCCTCGTGGTGATCGACATAGTCAAGAACGATTTCACCCCCGTTCTCCAAGCCTGCTTGAGCTAATGCATGGTCTTGCGGTACTGGGCCAAGCTGTTCGTATGCCATGGACATCAGCGTCGAGATCTCCTTAAGTGCTTCAACGAAATCGGCCCTCAAGTCATTGCCAAGGTGGCTCATCACAAATATTCCTTCGATCAAGGTGATCTGGGTTCCGTTCTTGCCTGGTCGACGGTGCCCAAAACCAAGTCTTTGTGCAGGCACTTGGAGAGCTAAGTTCGACTGCCTGCTCTTGGGTTACGCTCCTCGTACGAGGCATCGACGAACGTTATGTGTTCGCCCAAAGCGGACGCGACAGAAAGAGGCGGTCTCATCCATCCGCCAATTCACATCTCAGACGCAGCTTTGACAGCGCGTGCATACGGGGCTGAGCTGAAGCTAAATGGGCCAAGATCAGGGATCACGCGAGGCTCTTCATATCCATTTTCGTACGCAAATGCCTCCCAAATAATCTCGGTACTCAGCCTGCGAATCTGCACTGAGTAGGCTCCGCACCCGATGTCGCCGCACTCTGGGCAGATGTAAATGAGCACTCGATAAGGCTCCCCTTCAGGCTGCTCGCATCGAAGCAGGCTATTGGCGAACCGGAGATTCTGTTCTGAAAAACCCGATACGAAACCGCTCATGAAGTCAGAGTGCCCCCCACCAGCGGTCGCCAAAATTTCCAGTAAAGAACGGCCGTCGATTCGAAAATCGGAAAAGCAGCGCTCAACAGTGGTACAGCCGTTTGACGAGGTTCGGGGGCGAACAGTGTTCTGAAAGGTCAGTGTGCTGCGATGCATGCTGTGCTCTTTTGCGTAAAAACGATCACGATTACACACATCGGGCGTGAATCAGGCAAGCCTGCAACTTCCAGCGATTGTCCGCTTCTGGCCGTTTGCTGTTTTGCACGAACGGCCGCTATGGGTCGACACCGGACAGTCGTGACCGGCCACTTTCGACCCGAAGCGGACAGTCACGACAATCAACGTTTGGCTTGCTGGCTGTTGACGGAGTAGGAGGTTGGCGTAAGATAGTTGCCCCCAAAAAAAGGCGCGCATGGCGAGAAGGAGCTTCGGTGCAGCGGGTGATGATTATTGGTCAACCTGGGTCGGGCAAAAGCACTTTGGCGCGTGAGCTTGGTCTGCGCACGGGCTTACCTGTCGTTCATATAGACACTATCCACTGGCAGCCAGGGTGGGTTGAACGAAGTCGGGAGGAGAAAACGCGACTTTGTTCCGAGGTCGAGGCTCGTGATCGCTGGATATTCGAAGGCGGCCATTCCGTTACTTGGGCGAATCGGATGGGGCGGGCAGATCTTTTGATATGGATTGATCGTTCGGCGCCGCTTCGATTTTGGCGCGTACTGCTAAGAACGCTGCTCCAGCGCGGCCGTTCTCGGGCCGATTTGCCGGCGAACTGCCCCGAACTGCTGGCGAATCTGCCAGCGTTTTTAAGATTTATGTGGCGGACGAGAAAATCAGCACGAGTCAATATGCAAAAGCTGGTGGCGACGGCCCCCTCGACATGCCGCGTTGTTCGCCTGCGCTCTAATCGAGATACATACGTGTTTCTTTCGAGGATTGGCCCGCGAGATTGATCGACGAGCGGCTGCGGTATGGAAACAAGCGACGGCAATCGGCTAATAGGGGACGGTCAGCAGCAAAGAAATCTGTCCCCTTTTCCATTCCCCTTTTCCGGTGGTTGACGCGTTTATGCGAAGCAACTACAGCTAGGCCGTTGGCACTGTCCCGCCGTCAATTACAAACTCGCTCCCCGTAATGGATGCCGCACGAGGCGATGCCAGGAAGGCAATCAGGTCAGCAACTTCTGACGGCGTGGAAGGGCGGCCGAGTGGAATACCACCGAGTGCATCCATGATAATGCGTTTGCCGCCTGCGTAGTCCGTACCGGCTTCCTGCGCCAGCCGCTCGGCCAAGGCGACCGACGCTTGGGTCTCGATCCAGCCCGGCGACACCCGTACAACACGCACGCCTTGTGGCGAGACTTCTTTCGACAGGCTTTTGCTGTAGTTCGACAGCGCCGCCTTGCCCGCTGCGTAAGCCGTAGTGGCTTCGGGCAAGGGCAGGCAGCTCTGAATCGAGGTTACATGGATGATCACGCCGCTCTTGCGCTGCAGCATCGATGGGAGCAGCGCGCGATCCAGGCGCACGGCCGGCATCAGGTTCAGGTCGAGCTCGCGTTGCCACTGCGCGTCATCCAACACCGCGAAGCCGCCGCTAGGTGCCGACGAACCACCCAGGACGTGGACGATGATGTCGATGCTGCCCAGCCGTTGCTTAGCTGCGGCTACCAGTGTTTCGCAGCCTTCTGGGGTCGCGAGGTCAGCCTGCACGAACAGCTCAGCCGGCAGATCGCTGGTTGCCTGCCGAGCTGAGGTCAGAACCTTGGCGCCCTCTGCGAGGAACAGCTCGACGACCGCGCGGCCTACGCCTTTGGTGCCGCCGGTGACCAGCACTTGCTTGCCGCCAAGATCAAGGTTCATGGCGCGATCTGCAGTGAGCGGATCTGGCCGTCGTGCAGCAGGAATAGATGATTCAGCTGCAGCGGGCTGCCAGGGAAGTTACCGACCAGACGCGCCGTTACGCTCAGCGAATCGTCATTCTGCGTCGCCGCCAGCGGTTCGACGCTGTAGGTGAATGCCTGGCGGGCCTCCTGTTGCCAGGCTTCGATGGCTGCAATGCCCTGGTGCGTGCGGTTTTCGTCGGTCACCCTCGCGTCCGCGCAGAAGCAGGCGGCAAGGAGCGAGAGGTCGCCGCCATTGCTGACATCGAAGTAGATTTGTACGGCGTCAGGCAGTTGCAGGTTCATGGCCTGATCTCCTCTCACAGTGGGTTGGGGTTTACGACTGTGATCTTGCCGCTCAGTTGATAGTTTGCTCAACTGGGATAGAGATTAACGACCTATCCCGAATATGAGGACAATCACGTGGCAGATTCGCGCCTTGGTCTCAATGAGATGGAAGCTGTACTGGCCGTGGCGCGCAGGGCGTCGTTTCGACAGGCAGCCATTGATCTGGACGTTTCGACCACGGCATTGAGCAACACCATTGCCAAGCTAGAGGCGAGCCTCGAAACGCGGCTGTTCAATCGCACCACCCGCAGCGTGTCTCTGACCGAGGCGGGTGCTATGTACCTGGAGCAGGTCGGTCCGGCTCTGCAGGAAGTGCGAGCGGCGCTGGAAGCGGTGCGTTCGCACAATGCCGGGCCGTCAGGCGTGTTGCGCATCAATGCCTTCGCCAGTGCCGCCCGCGCCGCGTTGCTCCCGCTGGTGCTGGAGTTTCTGCAGCGTTACCCGAAGGTGCATATCGATCTGGTGACCGAAGGCCGCCTGGTGGACATAGTCGCGGACGGTTTCGATCTGGGCGTACGTTCTGCGAATCTTGTGCCCAGCGATATGATCGTTATTCCTCTCGGCCAGCCGCAATGCTATGCCGTGGTCGGCTCCCCTGCCTACTTCGCCAAGCACGGCCGGCCGCGTAGCCCGGCGGACCTGCTCCAGCATCAGTGCATGCGCATCCGCCTACCCAATGGGGCGATCTACCCCTGGCATTTTGAACGCGCGGGGGAGGTGACCCGGCTTGATGTGACTGGCCAGCTCACCCTGGACGAGCCTAGTGTCGCCAAGGCGGTGGTGCAGGAAGGCGTGGGGCTGGGCTTTTTTATGCAGCAGGACGTTCAGACTGAACTGGACGCCGGACAGTTCGAGCGGGTGCTGGAAGAGTGGACGCCGCCCAGAGACAAACTGTGCCTGTACTACCCGAACCGGCGCAACCCCTCCGCTGCGCTCAAGGCATTCACTGCCCTGGCCCGCGACAATCTGCCGGGCAAAGACCAGCTATGATAATTCACCGACTGCCCCCAAGCGCCTGCTATCAGGCGATGAAACCCAGGGTCAGCCCCTTCAAGGTGGCGGCCGCGCGGGTGGAGCAACCCAGCTTGCGGAAAATGCTTTCCATGTGGGTGCGTACGGTACTCGGGCTGATCTCCAGTCGCCGCGCCACTTCCTTGTTGCTGGCGCCACGGCTGATCTCCATGAGGATGGAGCACTCGCGGGTGGTGAGCAGCGTGCTTTTCGGCTGAGGCAGTCGGCGTTCGCCACGTGCGGCAGCGATTACCGCTGCGCAGATTTCAGCGTCAAACAGGCCGCGGCTAGTGTCCTGTTTGAGCAGCCGCGCCGCCTCCGATTCGCTATGCGCGGGTCGCCAGGGCCTGGCGCTTCTTAACGCTACCCAGGCGACAGCGCTGGCGAGCAAGCGATAGGCGGCGCACTGGGCATCGGCCGATGCACCGCGAAAGTAGCCGCTGCCGTCAAGCCGTTCGTAGGCATGGGCGGCAATTTCGCCAGGGATGCTCAGCTCAGTGATCTGCCGTGATGCTTTGTGCGTCCAGTAAGGGACGAGGTGGATACGTTCTGTGGCGCCGTAGGGTAGCGGCCCCGCGGTGTTCCACAATTGATTGGAGACGGCTGCCCGCCCCAGGCCATGGATCAGCGCGGCTTTGCCAATCTCCGTCTGGTCGGGCTCTGGTAATCCCCACAAGCGGGCGGCCTCGACGGCAATCTGCGCCACCTGCCGGGAGTAACCTGCCAGCCAGGGCAACTTCAGATCGATCACATCACCCACCAGCGTCAGTGACACGGGACGTTCGAGCCGGGTGTCGTCCAGCCCACCGGGCGTTGTTTCCAGTTCCGCTAACCATACCTTGGCATTGCGCACCAGCAAGGCGGCGAGGGCGGCGGGGTAGCGGCGGTCGGCCTGTTCGCTGATCCAGCTCAGCGACCTGTCCAGGCCATGGGCGCGGCTGAGGATGTCCAGGTCTCCGGCCAGTACCACTTGGTAGGCCGCGTCCGGAATGTGCACATGGCTCACACCAAACGGCCTGCCGGTTCCGTCAAAGGTTTCGAATATCCGGCACAAGCCGGCTTCGACCGCTGCGCCAAGTTCGAGCGTTTTCGCGATCTGGCCAGACACCTCGCAGTGCACCACGGCGAGCGGTGCCGCTTGATGCACGGCGTTCATCTGTTCGGCGCCCAGGGTGTGGTCGAGCATCGCGCGGCGGCCATCGACATCATTGCCCAGCAGATGGGCGAAGCCATCGGCGTTGGCGGTGCAGCCGGACCAGCGCAGCAAGGCGACCTGCTGCGCTGTCATCAGATGCTCGCCTTCGCCGTGCATGGCGCGGGCTAGCATCTGCGCCAGGCGGGCAACACGTTGGGAGTGGCCAAGGGGCTGGCCCATGCTGAGGTCGCCGACCTGGGAGATAGCCCCCAGTGCGCCGCTCAATGAGATGTCGAATCGTAGCGCGCTATCCATGAAAAAAGCCTCAGGGTCGGATAAATGACCGATACCCGCCAAGCATGTGGGTCCGCAGAATTTGAACTCCCAACACAGGAGTTCAACCCATGAAAGCATTCAAGTCGCAACTCGTCACCGCCGCCTTCGCCCTGACCAGCATCCTTATGGTGAGTGTCAGCCAGGCTGCCGAGGCAACGCCTTCGGTGGTCATCGTACACGGCGCATTCGCCGACGGCTCTGACTGGGCCAAGGTAGTGCCGTATTTGCAGGCTGAAGGGGTGGCGGTGACGGTGGTGCAAAACCCGCTGACCTCGCTGGCCGACGACGTTGCCGCCACGCAGCGCGTGCTGAACAACCAGTCAGGCAACGTGGTGCTGGTCGGCCACTCCTGGGGCGGCACCGTGATCAGCGAAGCCGGCGCCCACGAGAAAGTCAGCGCCCTGGTGTACGTCGCCGCCTTTGCACCTGATGCAGGCCAGTTCAGTGGCGAACAGGGCAAGGGCGCGCCTACCCCGCCTGGCATCAGCCAGATCAAGGCAGACGGCAACGGTTTCCTTTACCTGACGGCAGAAGGCATGACCAAGGACTTCGCCCAGGATCTCCCGGCGGCACAAACCGCAGTGATGACCGCTACCCAAGGCCCGATCAAGGCATCGGCCTTCGATGATCGGACCACGGTCGCTGCCTGGAAGAGCAAGCCGTCCTGGTACCTGCTCGCCACTGACGATCGCATGATCCACCCCGACGTCCAGCGCTCCAGTGCCAAGCGTATCGGCGCCAACCTGACCGAACTGCGCGCCAGCCATGTGCCGCAGCAGTCACAGCCTGGCGAAGTGGCCAAGGTGATTCTCAAGGCGGTAAGCAGTGTTGGCGAGCAGTGAACGCTGCTCACCGGCACGCCTGAGCACGACGGGGTGCGTGGTTGCAGCCCGTCGTGCCGGCCAGCAAAACGCTCGGGTCTTGCTCATTCGAGTTGACCGGGACTGACCTGGATCCGAATGCCCACTCTTGGCCGATTGCTTTCCTTCACCACCGGCAGCTATGGGTCGGAAGCAGCAATCTACGACCGGCCGCTTTCGATCCAATCGGCCGTCAAAGAGGCCTAAGTTTTAAAGTGCTTGGAAGCCCAGCATGTACCCTGTCGATGCCAAATGCGATATTGCAGGTTCCGCATTGTTCAAGGGTAAGCCCGTGGTCATGTTTGCTGCCCATTACATACCCGGCGCGAACAACTTCCAGGCTTTGTCGCACGCCTACACGTCGCCCCATGACTTTGTGAAACATGCGTTCATCCAGGGGGAGGGTGTTACCAAGGTAGAGTCGGTCGTAGGGTGCCAGCCCCCTTCGTTCTGCCGACGCATGGGAGCGATTGGCCGACTTGGCTACAGCAGCAAGAAGCAAATATGGCACGCTTATGCTTGCGGCTAATTTCTGGAGAAGACGTGGTCAATATCGAACCCTGCAGGTATTGCATCATAAAAGCGTCGAAACAGCGTTCGATATCCCTGGTAGGCATAGTGCACATACAAACAATAGTTATTTGAAGCTTCAACGCAGAAGGCCTTATGGGCTTTGATGCGGCCCATTGAGTAGGCCCTGCCACCAAGGGCCTCAGCAATCAGATATGCACGATGGTCAGCCGCTACCAGCTTATGAGCCTCTACACCTCGCTGGAGTCCGCCGATGCCACGCAGCGATTCGGGAGCATTATTTTTCTTCAGGCAAATCGGCGCCAGGTGCGGTTCCGTTTAGACAAAAAAAGCCTTGCGACAGGGCACTCACTCATCCTGAAAAAACAGTTCAGCCAAGCAGATCAAGCATCCCCTCAAGGGTACTTTCCAGGCGGGCCAATTCGATGTGCGTGCCGTCGCCATACTCAGCGATACGCAACGCACACTCAATGATCACCGTGAGCCCCAGAGGTGCTCGATGGCCGGGGTATTTGCGTACCTTCAGTTCGACCCGGGTCGGGCTTAACCAGGTGCTGCGGTCTGCTGACCACAGACGATCCTCGAAGGCAAACACCACACTTGCGTTCTGGGTATCGATGATTTGCGGCGGGAATAGCCAGTGCGTGTTGCCTGCTTCCCACGGGGTCGCCTGGACTTTGAAGCGACCATCTGGGGACAAGGACAGTATTTCAATGTCGCTCATGAGTGTGCGTCCGCGGAGGCTCGAAAAGGATCACTGCTAAACAATTGACTTGGCCATTTCCGCTGTTGCAGCCCAACCGCTTTGCTCATAGACCGGTTTGCCCGTCTCGGTCGCGTGCAGGACCGCGAAGGTGATGCCTCGACGCGCGAACTCGGCGTCAGCAGCTTGCATCAATGCCGAGGCCAGACCTCGGCGACGGTAGGCGGGCTGGACGTACACATTCAACACGTACCCGCGCTTGTCCAAGGTTGGGTGCGAGGGGTGGGGAGGCCAATCAATGCTCATCAGGCCAATGGCTGCGATCGGTTGCTCGCCATCCAGGAGTTTGAACCCATAATACCGGCCGTCAGCGAGCCGCTCCTTCAGCCATGGGCGAAAGTGCTGAGTCATGACCTGTAGTTTTTCAGCATCTGCGCCTGCCTCAAGAAACATTTCCTCGCGATGCGAGCAGATCATTTCCAAGTCGGAGGCGCCTACAAGCCGGCACTCCAGACCGGAAAATTCCACACATCCTTGTAACTCGCTCATCATTTCTCCAGCGTCAATGGCATCGATTCATGGGAAGGCAGCCTATGGCAGCTTCGGGCATCTTTGCAATGGCACCGGGATTCAAGGCGAAGGTTCGCCCACGGCTACAATGGATGTCTGCAAAACCAGCCATTGCGGTTACGATCAATCTCGGCCCATGAAAAGGAATTCAAGAAAATGGAAGTAATGCGTTGCTGCGGGGGCAAGGGCTTGCTGGTCTGAGCGCACACGCCTGAACGCCGCAATCAGTGTTCGCCCATGATTTCGCGCGCCAGGGTCAGGCGGCGTGTGTGGAAGTCGTATTCATACAGCTCGGCATAGCGCCCCCATTCGATGGCCACCTTGAGCACGCGCTCGGCTTCCTCGGCGTCCATGTACTCCGTCAGGCGGTCGAGCACGGTCTTTTCCAGCAGGCCGGCGGGCTCCAGGTGGAGGCTGTCGAGGATGTAGCTGATCAGTGACACGCGGCCCTTGCACTGGCGCGCGAACAGGTCCTGGCGCCGCGCCTGGCGGGCTGTCACGTAGTTGCGGCCATGGCGCGTGAGGCGGATGTCGGCCTCGATCACCTGGACGAAGCCAAGCAGGCTGAGGGCCTCGTAGATCGGGAACAGCACCTCGTCGGGCAGCTCGGTCTCCTCGGCCAGGTGGGGCAGGTCGGCCTCGCCGTTGAAGGGCTCGCCGGCGATGAGTTCGAGCACGCTCTCCATCCGCGCGATGTCGGCGTCGGGCAGCCGGTAGCCCAGCTCCACGGCCGGCGGTGCGCCCGCCGCGGCAATGGCTTCGGGGCGCTGGGTCATGAGCCCGTAGACTTCGTCGATCAGCGCGCGGACTTCGGCAGAGTCGGCATTGCGCGGGCGCGGCAAGTCGATGTGCAGTTCCGCGCGCACCCGGCCTGGGTCGCTGGAGAGGATGAGGATGCGGTCGGCCATCATCACCGTCTCTTCGATGTTGTGCGACACCACCAGCATGCTGCGGGTGGTGATGCGTTGTTCTTCCCAGAGTTCGAGCATGTCATCGCGCAGGGTTTCGCCGGTGAGCACGTCGAGCGCCGAGAAGGCCTCGTCCATCAGCAGCACTTCGGGGTTCATCACCAGGGCGCGGGCGATGCCCACGCGCTGGCGCATGCCTCCGGACAGTTCGCGCGGCAGGGCGCCGCCGAAGCCGGACAGGCCAATCAGCTCCAGCGCCGCATCGGCCAGGCGCCCGCGCTCGGCTGCGCTCACGCCCTGGGCTTCCAGGCCGAGCTCGACGTTCTGCTGCACGGTCAGCCAAGGGAACAGCGCGAACGTCTGGAACACCATGGCCACGCCGCCCACCGGGCCGTGGATCGGCAGGCCGCGGTAGTTGACGGTGCCGCGGTCGGTGTTGACCAGGCCGGCGATGATCCGCAGCAGGGTCGACTTGCCTGAACCGGAACGGCCGAGCAGGGCGACGATTTCACGCTCGCGCAGGTGGAAGTCGACGCCTTCGAGGATGGTGCGCGGGGTGCCGTCGGAGGCCTGGAAGGCCTTGCTCACGCCCTTGAGTTCGATCAGCGGTTGTTTCATGGCAGGTCCTCAACGACGGTTTTCGGCGAGCAGGTACAGGCGGCGCCAGAAGAAGCGGTTCAACAGCATCACGTAGATGCACATCACGCCGATGCCCAGGGCGATGCGGTGGAAGTCGCCGGCGTCGGTCATCTGCTTGATGTAGCTGCCCAGGCCGTTGGCCACCAGCGAGGTGTCGCCCCAGCTGACGTACTCGGCGACGATGCTGGCGTTCCAGGAGCCGCCGCTGGCGGTAATGGCGCCGGTGACGAAGCTGGGGAATACCGCCGGCAGGTACACGCGCTTCCATTTCAGCCAGCCGCGCAGGCCGAGGTTGTCGGCGGCCAGGCGCAGTTCATAGGGAATGGTCGCGGCGCCGGCGACCACGTTGAACAGGATGTACCACTGAGTGCCGAAGACCATCAGCGGGCTGAGCCAGATGTTCGGGCTGAGCTGGAAGTGCACCAGCAGCAAGACCACCAGCGGGAACAGCAGGTTGACCGGGAAGGCGGCGAGGAACTGCGCCAGCGCCTGGACCTTCTGCGAGTAGCGCGGGCGCAGGCCGATCCAGATCGACAACGGCACCCACACCAGCGAGGCGAGGGCGATCAGCAGCATCACCCGGCACAGGGTGATCAGGCCAAGACCGAGCACGTGCAGCGCTTCGCCCCAGCCGACGTCCTGATGCACGAACAGCCCCAGGCGCAAGAAGGCGAAGGCGCAGGCCAGCATCAGGATCACGTCCCAGGCGCGCGGCCACCAGGTTGGCAGGCGCAGCCACTGGCGCCGCGGCACGGTGCCGTCGTTGCCCAGCGCGAACCAGCCCATGGCGTTCTGCAAGCCCTTCGCCAAGTGCTCGCTGAAGGCGTTAAGCCAGCGGCTGCGGCGGACGAAGTCGAGCATCCAGGAGCGCTGTGCGGTGTCGCCCTGGGTGTCTTCGAAGCGGAAGCGGTCGGCCCAGGCCAGCAGCGGGCGGAAGAACAGCTGGTCGTAGAGCAGGATGCCGGTGAGCATCGCGCCGATGGCCCAGGCGATGGCGCCAAGGTTGCGCTGATCGATGGCCACGGCGATATAGGAGCCGATGCCGGGCAGCTTGATGTCCTGCCCGGCCACCGAGATGGCCTCGGCGGCGACCAGGAAGAACCAGCCACCGGACATCGACATCATCATGTTCCACAACAGGCCGGGCATGGCAAACGGCAATTCCAGGCGCCAGAAGCGCTGCCAGGCCGAGAGGCGGAAGACCCGCGCGGCTTCGTTCAGCTCAGGCGGCACGGTGCGGAACGACTGGTACAGGCTCAGCGCCATGTTCCACGCCTGGGAGGTAAAGATGGCGAAGATCGCCGCGCACTCCACGCCCAGCAGGTTGCCGGGGAACAGTGCAATGAAAGGCGCGATGGCGATGGCCTGGAAGCCCAGGATAGGCACCGACTGGAGCACGTCCAGCAGCGGAATCATGGCCTTCTCGGCGGCGCGATACTTGGCCGCCAGTGCGGCGAAGAGGAAAGCGAACAGCAGCGAAAAGCCTAGCGCGATGAACATCCGCAGGATGGTGCGCATCAGGTAGTAGGGCAGGTTGACCGGGTCGAGGGAAATCGGCAGCGCCTCACCGACCACGAACGGCCGGCTCATCTGCATGGCGCCGTAGGCGGCAAGCACCAGCAACGCCAGCACCAGCGGCAGGAGGATCCAGTCCCAACGATTGGGCACGGCGTTGCGCAGGCCTGGCGACGGGGTGAACAGGCGGGCCATGATCAGGTCTCTATCGTCAGGGACTGGGAAGGGCAGAGGTCGCCACGTGAGGCAGTATGGTTCAGTTGGCTTGCAGGTCAATGGCAGTGCCGGCTGCAAGTAACTGGCAGGAGGGTGGTAAATACCTGAGAAATATTAAGATTTGTTTAATCGCCACTGACCGGGAGGGGAATGACCGGGGATCTGGTCAATGCGGTCAGGGGGCGTATGTCGCTGGGCCGGCAACTGCGTGTGCGATCAATCCCATTGTCATGAAAAGGAATTCACGAAAATGGATGTCCCTTTTTGATGAAACAAGCAGACGCAGCGTCGATGATCGAAGTGGCCGAGGTTCAGGCGATTGCCTGAGCTGCCGGGGTGTCTGAATCGTTCTGTACAACTGGCGCTTCAGCCTCGAGCTTCAGCCGGTCGGCTTTGCTGATGTACCTGGGCTTGTTGCTCTTGGGCGCCAGCTTGGCATTGGCCTTTTTCTGGTGGGCCTTGAGCAGCTGTTTGAGTTTCTTCTGGCGGTTCATTGTGCATCTCTGATGTGCAACGTGGGTCGCGCATTGTACCTCGGGAACTTCATCCTGCGGGCCCGGTCTGTAGGCTCTCGCTGAATTCACCTGACGCTTCCCGAACCTTCTGAGTGCCCGCCCCAATGCCAAGCCAGCGCCTGCTGCCAGCACTGCTCCTGTTGTTCAGCGCCGTCGCCTGCCATGGCGCGCTAGCGGGCTCATACTCGGCATCGATGCGCAGCAACAAGGCCTCGACCCAACTGATAGAAGCCGCTTCGCGGCAATATGAGGAAGGCAAGCTGGACCAGGCCGCCGCCACGCTGGAGCGTGCGCTGCAGATCCAGCCAAACAACCCTGCCACGTTGCACTACCTGGGCGTGCTGCGCCTGGAGCAAGGGCAGTATGAGCAGGCTGAGGTGCTGGCGGTGCGCTCCAACCAGCGGGTTGGCAGCAACACCGCGCTGCGCAATCGCAACGTTCAGCTGATACAGGCCGCGCAGAAGGCTCGCGGCGCTGGCAGGGTGCCAGTGGCTGCCCAGGGCAGGCAAAGCGACCGGCTGCCCGCTCCTCGATGAGCGTGGCGGTATGGACGCTTGCTCAGGCCATTGCGGTGCAAGATTAATGAACTGAATTCCATTTATATATGAGAATTGGCCAATAATTGATTGATCGGGACTGAATAAACTGGGAGGCCATCAACCGGAGCCACCCAATGTCTGCTTACGAAACAACCGCACAGGTTGCTTCCTCTTCCAGAAGCGCAGCAATCAGCATCGCGATCCTGGCTTTTTCCGCCTTTCTCATCGTTACCACTGAATTCCTGATCGTGGGGCTGCTTCCCGCGCTGGCCAGGGACCTGAACATTTCGATTGCCGTTGCCGGGCAACTGGTGACGCTGTTTGCCTTCACCGTGATGATCTTCGGTCCGCCCCTGACGGCGGCGCTGTCGCACCTGGAGCGGAAAAAACTGTTTATCGGCATCTTGCTGCTGTTCGCCGCAGCCAACGCGGCTGCCGCTGCTTCGAGCAGTTTCTGGGTGCTTGCCGTGGCCCGCGTGGTGCCGGCTTTGGCTTTGCCCGTGTTCTGGGGCACGGCCAGTGAAACTGCCGGGCAACTGGCCGGGCCGCAACGGGCGGGACGGGCTGTTTCAAGGGTTTACCTGGGGATTTCGGCAGCCATGCTGCTGGGCATTCCACTGGGTACTGTGGCGGCCAATGCGCTCGGCTGGAGAGGGGCATTCTGGCTGCTCGCCGGGCTGTCGTTGATCATGGCTGTGGCCATGTGGGTCTTCATGCCGAGCGTGGCGCGCACGGCCAAGGTGGATTTCCTCAAGCAGGCACGCATCTTCAAGGAGCCCTGTTTCCTGGCCAACGTGCTGCTTTCGGTGGTGGTGTTCAGTGCCATGTTCATCGCCTACACCTACCTGGCCGACATCCTCGAACGTGTCGTGGGCGTGGCCCCGGCCGATGTTGGCTGGTGGATGATGGGCTTTGGCGCGATTGGCCTGGTGGGTAACTGGATGGGCGGCAGGGCCGTCGACCGTTCGCCGATCAAAGCCACCATCGGCTTCCTCGCGCTGCTTGCCCTGGGCATGGCGGCGGCCGTTCCGCTGGCTCAGGGGGGCTGGTTGTTCTGCATTGCGCTCGGGCTGTGGGGCATCGCCAATACTGCGCTTTACCCGGTCAGCCAGGTGCGGGTCATGCAGTCGGTCAACCATGCACAGGCGCTGGCGGGTACCAGCAATGTCTCGGCGGCCAATGCCGGCATTGGCGTGGGGGCCATCGTCGGCGGCATGACCGTGTCGAACCTGGGCATCGGCTACCTCGGCTATGTGGCCGCTGCCGTTGCGGTGCTTGCGCTGCTGCTGGCGCTGGTCATTCGCAACCTCGCGCCGGAGCGTTAGGGCTGGCAGCTGTCGCCTGGCCGGCTGCCATGGGGCGCCAGCCGTGGTAGCAAGTAGTCCAGCAGGGCGCGGACCTTGGGCTGGTTCTCACGGCTTTTCAGCCAGACCAGGTTCATCGGCAGGCCGTCCGTTGCCAGCTCAGGCAGCACTTCGACCAGCGTGCCCTGGTCGATGTGCCGCTGGGTCAGCCAGGTTGGTAGCTGGCCGATGCCATGCCCAGCGAGCACAGCGGCCACTTCACCTTCGCCATCGCCGACGGCGATGCGCGCCTGTGGCGTACGCCGCTCCATCTCTCCCGGCTGGCGGCCTTTGAAGAACCACGGGCTGACCTGGCCGTCGCCGTGCCCATAGCCGACACAGTGATGCTGATCGAGATCACGCGCGCTTTGCGGGGCACCCTGCTGTGCAAGGTAGCCGGGTGCGGCACAGAAGATCAGGCGCTGGGCGCCGAAAAACTGGTGGCCCAGGCTGGCTGGCCAGGCATCCGGGCCGCCGATGCGCACGACGATGTCGATGCCTTCGTGTTGTGGGTCGATAAAGCGGTCGGTATACGAAATGTGCGGTTGCAGCAGTGGATGCTGGTGGATGAAATCCAGAATCAGCGGCAGCACGTGCAAGCGGCCGTACGAGGCCGGCAGGTCTATCCGCACCTTGCCGTGAGGCTCGTCGCCCTCGGCGCTGAGCGCATGCTCTACCTGCTCCAGGTCGGCCAGTACCGAGGTACAGGTGCGGTAGAAAGTGATACCTGCCTCGGTCAGCGCCAGGGTGCGGGTGGTACGGTTGAACAGTCGTACCCCAAGACGTTCCTCGAGGCGCGCCACCCCCTTGCTCACCGCAGATCCTGTGAGGTTCAACCGTTCGGCCGCGGCAGTGAAACTGCCCAGGTCAGCGACGGCGACGAACACGTCGAGCCCCTTCAGCCGTCCCGATGAAAACATTCCTTTCTCCCTTTGAGCACCAATGCAACAGGATACCGCCAGTCGGGGCCTTTGCGATGGATCGTCGACTGGCACCGCTTCCAAAGCCGAGGTGATGGCGGTAGCCTCGGGAGACCTTCGCCGATAGAAATTCCATTCCCATGCCTGCAGGTTTCCCCGGGTTGCCGTCACTCAATGCACTGCGTGTGTTCGAAGTGGTGGCGCGTCAGTTGAACTTCCGCCTCGCCGCCGAGGAGCTGGGCGTGACCCAGGCGGCCGTGGCCCAGCAGGTGCGCGGGCTGGAAGCCAGCCTGCAGGTGCGCCTGTTCGAGCGCCTGCCACGGGGCGTTGGCCTGACCGATGCCGGGCGTGGCTATGCAGCGAGCATCCGCAGCGCCCTGGGGATGATCGATGAAGCCACCCGGTTGCTGCGCCCGGCGCCGTCCCAGCTTACGGTCAGCGTGACGCCTACCTTTGCTTCGAAGTGGCTGATTCCAAGGCTTGGTCACTTCGCCGAGGCCCACCCCGACATCGATCTGCGCCTGCTGGCCACCGACCGCCTCGCGCATTTCCATACCGATGGCGTCGACATCGCCGTACGCTACGGTCAGCCGCCGTTCGGCGGCGGGTTGAACGTGGAGTTGCTGATGGAGCAACGTATCGTCGCGGTGGCGAGCCCGGCATTGTTGGCTGAAATGGGCAAGCCAGAGAGCTTTGCCGCGCTGCAACGTTATGTCGCCTTGCACGACGGGCACAACTTCTGGCCGCAATTCACGGCCGCCTACTTCCCTGATCATCCGCAGCCGACGTCGAAGAGTGTGCGCTTCAATCAGACAGCGCTGGCCATTGATGCCGCCATAGGCGGGCAGGGCATTACCCTTGCCAGCCATGCCTTCGTCAAGGACGACATCGCTGCGGGCAGGCTGGAGCAAGTGTTCCCCCAGCAGCTGCGGCTGGACAAGGCGTTCTACCTGGTATGGCCCCGCAAGGCGCAGGAGGCGCCAGCGCTGGGCCTTGTCAGAGCGTGGCTCAAAAGCCAGGTAGGCGATAGTTAATCTACTGTCTTTTCAAACATTGCCTGCCTCCCTGGCCCAGCAAGCGGCTGCTAGTGTGATGACACTTGCAACAGCACAGTTTCATTACCCCAGGAGGCAACATGGCTGTAGAAAAAGTGGCAATCATCACCGCCGGTGGCAGCGGCATGGGCGCAGCAGCGGCACGTCGGCTGGCCGCTGACGGCTTCAAGGTCGGCATCCTGTCCTCATCGGGCAAGGGCGAGGCGCTGGCCGCCGAGCTGGGTGGCATCGGCGTCACCGGCAGCAACCAGTCGGTCGAGGACCTGCAGCGCCTGGTGGATGCCGTGGTCGAGAAATGGGGGCGCATCGACGTGCTGGTCAACAGCGCCGGCCATGGCCCGCGCGCGCCGATCCTGGAGATCAGCGACGAAGACTGGCACAAGGGCATGGACACCTACCTGCTGAATGTCATCCGGCCGACGCGGCTGGTGACGCCTTACATGCAAAAGCAGAAGGGTGGGGTGATCATCAACATCTCCACCGCGTGGGCTTTTGAGCCTGTTGACCTGTTCCCCACATCGGCGGTGTTCCGCTCGGGCCTGGCCGCCTTCACCAAGATTTTCGCCGACAATTTTGCCGGCGATAACGTGCGCATCAACAACGTGCTCCCCGGCTGGATCGACAGCTTGCCGGCCACTGAGCAGCGCCGCGACAGCGTACCGCTCAAGCGTTACGGCACCCGCGAGGAGATCGCCGCCACCATCGCCTTCCTTGCCAGCGACGGTGCTGCTTACATCACCGGGCAGAACATCAGGGTCGATGGCGGCGTCACGCGCAGCGTCTGAGCAGGTTATTGGGGGAGGCCAGCAGGGGTTCGGCGCGCCGTTTTCAGCGCTTTCGAGATCGAGCGCTGCATGCCTTGCGGCCTACACTTAAAGACCCAAATGCCAATTTTACGTTTTGCGACAATTTTTTTACATTTGTCGTTATAACGTTACGCCGCTCGTCGCCGGTGGCCGTCAGCTCACTCGGCTCTAGACGTGCGAAGCCTGGTATTTCCTGGAGTCTTAATGAGAGTCGATCTAGACACTGAGGCCGCCGACCTAGACGGTTACCCCCGTTTTCAGCGTGCGCTGGTCCATGCACGCAAGTTGAGGCTGCTGATGTACCTGGCGCTGGCGGCTGCTGCGCTGCTCGTGCTTTTCCAAGGGCTGATTGGCGTATTCAGCCCTGCCTCTTACTGGCTGGTTTTGCTCGCCGTCAACGCCGCCGTGCTGCTGCTGTTGGCCGGCGCCGCCCAGTCGGCCTGGCAGGTTGCCAGCTGGCGCGCGACTGCCATGGGCCAGGTGCCGGCCCCACTGCTGTTCTGGCGCACGGCCGGCGTAACCGCCGAGCCGGAGTCGCTCAGCCGCTTCGATCGCTGGTGCCGGGACATGACAGATGCCTGCCGACGGCAATGGCGCAGGCTTGGCTCAGAAACCCCCTGGCTGATTGGCCTGGCGTGCCTGGCACTGCTGCTGGTCAACGGGGCCTGGCGCTTCGACTTGCCGATACCGACGGTAGCAGGGCAGGTGACCTGGGTTGCCATCGGCCTGTTGGCCGTTTTTGCGTTCTGCCTGGTCGTGCTCGAACGCCACCTGATGGCTGAAAGCGAGGCGACCTGGCCCGAGGCCACGGCGCTTGCCGCCACGGTGCGGCTGGTCATCGCGGTGCAGGTGCTGACCATTGCCTGTCTGGTCTGGGTTGACGGCGAGCGGCTGTGGCCGGCCCGCCTGGCGGTGCTGATCGGCCTGCTGCCAGGCCTGGCCGCGCTCGAACTGCTGATACGGGCAGTGCTGGCGATGTTCCGCCCCTCGCGCCCAGGCGAAGAGCCAGCGCTTGTGGCGCGCAGCCTGGCGGGCGACTTCCTGCAATGGCCACCGCGGCCATTGGCCGTGCTGCAAGACGAACTGCATGAGCGCCTGGGCATCGACCTGCGCCAGGTCTGGGCCTTCGCCTTCATGCGCCGGGCGTTCCTGCCGGTGGCGGCGCTGGTGGCGCTGGTCGGTTGGCTGCTGACCGGCATCGTCGAGGTACCGACCAACAATCGCGGGGTCTACGAGCGCTTTGGCAACCCCGTGGCGGTGTATCCGCCAGGCCTGCATGTCGGTTTGCCCTGGCCGTTTGGCAAGGTGTTGCAGGTGGACAACAGCACCATCCATGAACTGGCAACCACGACGGCCGAGGGTGTCAGCGAACCGCTGGCGGCTGCCGACGGTGCGCCGCCGGCAACCGCCAACCGCCTGTGGGACGCCACGCACCTGAGCGAGAATTCGCAGGTGATTGCCGGGGCCGATGGCGGGCGCCAGGGCTTCCAGATCGTCAATATGGATGTGCGCTTCATCTACCGCATCGGCCTGAGCGACGCGGCCGCCCTGGCGGCGGCCTATCACACGGCCAATGTCGAGCAACTATTGCGCAGCGTCGCCAACCGCGTGCTGGTCCACGATTTTGCCGGTCGCTCGCTGGATGGCCTGCTGGGTGCCGAGCGTGCCGAGCTCGGCCGTGACATCGGCCGTGCGGTGCAGGCCGACCTCGACCGCATGGATACCGGGGTGGAACTGCTGGCGACTTCGGTGGAGGCCATCCACCCGCCAGCCGGTGCGGCCAATGCCTACCATGCCGTGCAGGCCGCGCAGATCACCGCCCAGGCGCTGGTCGCCCGTGACCGTGGGCACGCCGCGCAGAAACTTGACGAGGCTCGCCAGAACGCTACGTCGGCGACCGACAAGGCCATGGCCGAAGCCCATGAAACCCAGACCAAAGCCGACACCGCCGCGCTGCGCTTCGACGCCGAGCATACCGCCTGGCTGCATGCCGGCCAGGCGTTCATCCTCGAACAGTACCTGGAGCGGCTGGCCCAAGGCATGGCGCACGCGAGCAGCCTGATCATCGATCACCGGCTGGCGGCGAACCAGGCGCCGACCCTGGACCTGCGTAGCTTTGCCGCAC
Organism: Pseudomonas sp. TWI628; assembly: GCF_039673865.1. NCBI lineage: Bacteria > Pseudomonadati > Pseudomonadota > Gammaproteobacteria > Pseudomonadales > Pseudomonadaceae > Pseudomonas > Pseudomonas sp. TWI628. Next base: position 235,321 of record NZ_JBDJMM010000003.1, read on the forward strand.
CCATCGACCCTTCGCAAGCGAAACCCGCATCCGGCCGTACCCAGGAGCGTAACCAGTGAGTTCCCATACTGCACAGGGTCATGACCATGACCACGAACACAATCATGACCATCATCACGACCACGATCATGCCGATAACCATGACCGTGCCCGGCCCGCCTGGCTGCGTGTCGGGGTCGCGCTGCTGCTGGTCCTGATCATGGCCGCGACGGCCTGTCTGGTACAGGTGCGTGTCGGCGAAGCCACGGTCATCACGCGCTTCGGCAACCCGTCGCGGGTGCTGATCGAGCCCGGGCTCAACTGGCGTTGGCCCGTGCCGTTCGAGGCCGCGGTACCGGTCGACCTGCGCCTGCGCACCACGTCCAGCGGGCTGCAGGATGTCGGCACGCGGGATGGCCTGCGCATCATCGTCCAGGCCTATGTCGCCTGGCAGGTGGCGGCCGATCCGCAGAGCATCCAGCTGTTCATGCGCGCGGTGCAGAACCAGCCCGACGAGGCGGCGCGGCAGATCCGCACCCTGGTGGGCTCGGCCCTGGAAACCACGGCCAGCGGTTTCGAACTGGCCGACCTGGTCAACGTCGATGCCAGCCGAGTGCGCATCGATGGCTTCGAGCAGCGCCTGCGTGAGCAGATCGAGCAGCAACTGATCAACAGCTATGGGGTGCGCGTGGTGCAAGTGGGCATCGAGCGCCTGACCCTGCCCAAGGTCACCCTCGAAGCCACCGTTGACCGTATGCGCGCCGAACGCGAGACCATTGCCACCGAGCGCACGGCCGAAGGCAAGCGCAAGGCGGCCGAGATCCAGTCGGCCGCCGAGCGTGATGCCCGCATCATGCAGGCCGATGCCAGCGTCAAGGCCGCGCAGATCCAGGCGCAATCGCAGGTGCAGGCGGCGGACATCTACGCCAAGGCCTATGCCGGTGCGCCGCAGCTCTACACCTTGCTGCGGTCGCTCGACACCCTCGGCTCGGTCATCAACCCCGGTACCAAGCTGGTGTTGCGCACCGACGCGGCACCGTTCCGCGCTCTGGTAGAGGGGCCTGTGCTGCCGGCGGGGGCTGACCATGGCCAGCCGTGAGCCGTTGTCGGCCAGGCTGCCCGCCGGCCCCTGGCTGCAAGCGGGGCGTATCGGCTTCCTGGCGCTGTATGGGGTGGCGCTGTTGGCGGCGGTGGGCTGGCTGTTTGGCAATGTGCGTCAGATAGGCCCGGAAAACCGTGCCGTTGTGTTGCGCCTGGGGGCCGAGGAGCGCATCCAGAACGCAGGTTTGTTGCTGGCCTGGCCTGAGCCCTTCGAGCAGGTGGTGATGCTGCCCTCGGCAGCGCGGGTCACCGAACGCCGGGTGGGATTGCTGCTGCGCTCGGAGCTTGCGCAGAAAGCCGACAAGGACGGCACGCTGGCCAGCGATGCCACGGCGGGCTCCGGTTACCTGCTGACCGGCGATGCCGGGGCCGTGCAGCTGGACGTGCGGGTGTTCTACACGGTGAGTGACCCCTACGCCTATGCGCGCCAGGGGCAGCATGTAGAGCCCGCACTGGACCGCCTGGTGGAACGTAACGCCGTGCAGATCTGCGCCTCGCGCGACATGGATGCGATCCTGGTCGCACGCCCTGAGCTGGTCGGCGGTGACGCCGGGCTGGCTGACCAGCGTGAGCGGCTGCGTGGTGACCTGCAGCAAGGCATAAACGCCAGCCTGGCGCGGCTGCGTGCGGCCAGTGCCAGCCTGGGTGTCGAGGTGGTGCGGGTTGACATCCAGTCATCGCTGCCATGGTCGGCCGTCAGCGCCTTCAACGCCGTGCTCACTGCCAGCCAGCAGGCCGAGCAGGCGGTGGCCAGGGCCCGTAATGATGCCGCGCATCAACTGCAGCAGGCCACCCAGGCCGCCGACCGCACCGTGCAAGTGGCCCAGGCCGAAGCCAGCGAGCGGCTGTCCCGCGCCCAGGCCGCCACCGCGACGATCATTGGCCTGACCCAGCAACAGGATCCGCAATTGCTGCTGCGCCTCTACCGCGAGCGAGTGCCGGCGATACTGGCGCGTGCCGGGTCGGTCACCACCGTCAACAAAGATGACGCCGGGCACATGATCCTGCAGGGGCCCGCACAATGAGTTCGATGCCTTTTTCCCATTTCTGGAGCTGCTCGCGATGAGTACTCATCATTGTGGTCACGGGCATCATCACCATGCCCACACCCACCTCACGTCCGGCCTGCTGTCCCAGGCCGAGCAGCGCACGGCCGCACGCCAGCTTAGCCTGGCGATGCTGGCCCTCGGGTTACTGGCGCTGGGCTTGGTCTGGCGCTGGCTGGCACCGACGCAAGAGGGGGTCAGCCAACTGCTGCTGGGCGGCGCCTCGCTGCTGGTGGCCGTTCCGGTGTTGCGCTCGGCCTGGTACAGCCTGCTGCACCCCAGCCTGCATGGCCTCACCGATCAACTGATCGCCCTGGCCATGCTGGGGGCCTGGGCTACTGGCGACCTGGCCACGGCGGCGCTGCTGCCGATCATCATGATCTTCGGCCACATGCTCGAAGAGCGCAGTGTGCTGGGTTCGCAAGAGGCCATTGCCGCGCTGGGGCAGCTGACCCGCAGCCATGCGCGGCTGATCGACGCCGATGGCCAGGTGCGCGAGGTCAATAACGCCAGCCTCAAGCCAGGCGACCAGGTCGAGGTGCGCGCCGGTGACCGTGTGCCAGCCGACGGCCGCGTCCTGCAGGGCCAGGCCAGCCTGGATACCGCGCCGATCACTGGCGAGGCAGTACCGCTTGAGGTGGCCAGCGGCATGGACATCCATGGTGGCTCGATCAACCTGGACGGGTTGCTGCGGGTAGAGGTGACCCGTGTTGGCGATGACTCCACCCTGGGCAAGGTCATCGCCCTGATGCAGCGCGCCGAACAAGCCAAACCGCCCATCACCCGGCTGCTCGAACGCCACGCCGGGCGCTACCTGGTGCTGGTCTTGCTGATTGCCGCCGTGACCTGGTTCATCACCCGCGATGCCCAGGCCATGCTGGCCGTGCTGGTGGCTGCCTGCCCCTGTGCGCTGGTGCTGTCGGCGCCGGCGACGGCGGTGGCGGGGATTGCCGTCGCTGCCCGGCATGGCATCCTGATTCGCGGTTCGGCCTTCCTCGAAGAACTGGCCGACTTGTCTTCACTGGTGATCGACAAGACGGGCACACTGACCTACGGCGACCTGCGTCTGCGCAGCGTGGTCAGCACTGCGGCGGCAGTGCCCCAGGCCGAAATCGTCAACCTTGCGGCCAGCCTCGGCGCCGCCAGCAGCCACCCGGTCAGCCGGGCCCTGGCGGCGCTGGTGCCCCATGAGCAGCACCTGGCCTTGCTGGATATCCACGAACGCCAGGGCTTTGGTGTGGTGGCGCACACGGCCGAGGGTGAAGCGGCACTGGGGCGCCCGGAACTGTTCCGCCAGCTGGGCATGCCGGTGCCACCCGTGCCCGAGCATGACGGCCCGATTGCCGGCCTGGCGCTGAACGGGCAGTTCCTCGCCTGGCTGCTGCTGGCCGACAACGTGCGGGCCGAGTCTGCCGAGGCCATGCAGCAGTTGCGCGAGCTCGGCCTGCAGCGCCAGTTGCTGCTGACCGGTGACCGCAGCCGTGTCGCCGAAGCCATTGCCGAGCAGGTTGGCATGACGCGTGTGGTGGCCGAAGCGCTGCCAGAGGACAAGATGCATCACGTCAACCAGGAACTGCAGCTGGGCTTCCGCCCGTTGGTGGTGGGCGATGGCATCAATGACTCGCTGGCCCTGAAGGCCGGTGTGGTCGGGGTGGCCATGGGCGCCAACGGTGCCGACATTGCCCTGGCCGCAGCGGATATCGTGCTGATCAACGGCGACCTGCGGCGCCTGGCCACCTGTATCCGCCTTAGCCGCCAGTGCCGACGCACACTCCAGGTGAATGTGCTGATCGGCCTGGGTTGGACCTTGGCGATTGTCGTTGCCGCCGCATTCGGCCTGCTGGGGGCGGCGGGCGCCATGATCGCCGCGCTGCTGCACAACCTCAGCACGCTGTTGGTGCTGACCAACGCGGGGCGCCTGTTGCGCTATGACGAACGGCTCGGGCAGAGCAACCCAGTGCCGGTGCTGCAGCCCTAGCGCGAGGCGTGCGGCAACAACAACCGTTCGATTACCGAACACAAGCCGCATTGGCGCACTCAAGCCTGCGGCGGCAACTCCGATAGCTGCTGACCCACCGTCGAAACCTCGACCAGAAGTGGCGTCTACAAGCACAAAAGGAGTACCGCCCGCATGTTTGCCGACCTGAAGATCCGTACCGGAATGTTCTGGGTGCTGTTGCTGTTCAGCCTGACCTTGCTGTTTTCAACCGTCAGTGCCTGGCGGGCGGCGCTGGGCAGCGACCAGCAGATCACCGAACTCGACCAGACCGCGCACCAGTCGGACCGGCTGAACAATGCGCTGCTGATGGCCATCCGCGCCAGTGCCAACGTGTCTTCGGGGTTCATCGAGCAACTGGGCGGCCACGATGAGAGTGCAAACAAGCGCATGGCGATGTCGGTCGAGCTGAACGACAAGAGCCAGAAGCTGGTCGACGAGTTCGTCGACAACGTACGCGAGCCGGCGCTGCACGCAGTGGCCAGCGAGCTGCAAGCCACCTTCGGCGAGTACGCCAAGGCGGTGGCCGGGCAGCGCGAAGCCACGCGCCAACGCTCGCTGGAGCAGTACTTCAAGGTCAACACCGATGCCGGCAATGCCATGGGCCGGCTGCAGGCGCTGCGCCAGCAACTGGTCGCAGCCTTGAGCGAGCGCGGGCAGCAGATCATGCAGGAATCCGACCGTCGCCTGGAGCATGCGCAACAGCTGAGCCTGGGACTGTTGGCCGTGACACTGCTGCTCGCCGGCCTGTGCTGGGCCTTTATCGCCCAGCGTGTGCTGCACCCGTTGCGCGAAGCTGGCCAGCATTTCCAGCGCATCGCCAGTGGCGACCTGAGCGTGCCGGTGCAGGCTCAGCAACGCAACGAGATCGGCCAGCTGTTCCATGAGCTGGAGCGCATGCAGCAGAGCCAGCGCGATACCCTGGGCAAGATCAGCAGCTGCACCCGGCAGCTGGCCGAGGCGGCGGGTGCACTGAACACGATTACCGAAGAAGGCGCCAACAACCTGCGCCAGCAAGGTCAGGAGCTGGAGCAGGCGGCCACCGCCGTTACCGAAATGACCACGGCGGTGGAGGAGGTCGCCCGCAATGCCGTCACGACCTCCCAGGCGACCCAGGAGTCCAATCAGCTGGCAGAGCAAAGCCGTCAGCAAGTCAGCGAAAACATCGACGGCACCCAGGCCATGACCCGCGAGATCCAGACCAGCAGCGGCCATCTTGAGCAGTTGGTGGGGCAGGTCCGGGATATCGGCAAGGTGCTTGAGGTGATCCGCTCGGTGTCCGAGCAGACCAACCTGCTGGCACTCAACGCGGCCATCGAGGCGGCCCGCGCCGGCGATGCCGGGCGTGGCTTTGCCGTGGTGGCCGATGAGGTGCGCACGCTCGCCTACCGCACCCAGGCCTCGACCCAGGAAATCGAGCAGATGATCGGCCGCGTGCAGCAAGGTACCGAGGCGGCGGTCGCCTCGATGCAGGCCAGCACCAGCCGCGCTCAGTCGACACTCGACGTCACCTTGGCTTCAGGCCAGTTGCTGGAAGGCATCTACAGCGCCATCGGCGAGATCAACGAGCGCAACCTGGTGATCGCCAGCGCAGCCGAGGAACAGGCCCAGGTAGCGCGCGAGGTGGACCGCAACCTGCTGAACATCCGCGAGCTGTCCAGCCAGTCGGCGGTGGGTGCCCAGCAGACCAGCGTGGCCAGCCAGGCGTTGTCAGGGTTGGTCGGGGAGATGACGGCGCTGGTGGGGCGGTTCAGGGTCTGAAGCTTAGTTTTCCTTGCCCAGCACGTAGCGGTCGAACTGCTCGATGTACTCATCGACGTTGTCTTCCAGCATCATCCGGTACTGTTCGCTGAAGTACTTCAGGATTTCTTCGCGGGCGGCGGCCATTTCGGCGCCGGACTTGAAGTTGCGGGCGCTGAGCCAGGCACTGAAGCGGCTGGCGGCAAAGGTCATCGAGGCGCTGACCTTGCCGATGTCGGCGAGTGTGTCGAGTTGCTGGTTGGCCAGGTCGATATGCGCATCGGCGCGGTCGTAGAATGCCTGGTCGGTGGCTTGGGTCATGGCGGGGTACCTGTGTGGGCCGGTCGTGCGGGGCGCAAAGCATGCCACAGCGGCTACCTCACCGGCAGCAATTAACGGCGCAGGTTTACCCAAGCGCGGAACGGCGCCGCTTCTTGCGGTACATGTCGCCATCGGCGCAGTTGAGCAGGGTATCGATGTCGGCGCCGTCGGCCGGGTAGCAGGCCACGCCGATGCTGCAGGACGGCATGGGCAGCGCACGCGGCCCGCTGGCCAGTGGCGCTGCCATGGCGGTGAGGATCTGGGCCATTTTTTCGGTTACCGCGCCTGCCGCGCTCAAGCCGGTCAGCAGCACGGTGAACTCGTCGCCGCCCATGCGCGCCACCGTGTCCTGCTGGCCGACACAGTCCTCCAGGCGGCGTGCAACGGCGCACAGCACCTGGTCACCGATGGCATGCCCGTGCACATCGTTGATGCCCTTGAAGTCATTGATGTCCAGGAACAGCAGTGCAAATGGGCGCTCCTGGCGCAAGGCGCTGGCCAGCCGCTCGTTGAACAGCGAGCGGTTGCACAGCCGGGTCAGCGGGTCGTGGTGGGCGAGGAAGCGCAACTCCAGCTCGGCCTGGGTGAGCGCTGTGACATTGCGCGCCACGCCGATGCGCGCGCCCACCTCTTCGGACCAGAAGGCCGACCAGAGAATGTGCACCACGCCACCGTCCTTGCGCAGGTAGCGGTTGCGGAAGTCACTGTGGGGCTGGCCGTTCATCACCCGGATGATCGAAGCCCGTGTGGCTTCCAGGTCTTCGGGGTGCATGTAGCGGGTGATCGGGGTGCCGATCAGCTCGTCGGCGCGGTAGCCGAGCAGTGCCTCGCAGGCATTGCTGACGAACACGATGGTGTTGTGCCGGTCGACCACGAACACGGTGTCCAGCATCAGCTGGATCAGCTTGGGGTAAAGTGCTTGCAGGTCAACGGGCATAGGGGCTTCCGGTGCATCGGGCTCGGGCGTGGCCAGCATACACAGTGCCGGGCAGGTTCCACCAGCAGCCATTCAAACAGATATACTCCGCGGTCGTTTTAAGCATTCAGGAGTCGTTCATGCAGCAGGTTCTGCTCATCGTTGATGTCCAATCCACCTTCAGCCCCCCCGAATGGCTGGTGGACGGGATTCGTCTGTTGTCAGCGAGGATTCCGTCGATCGCCTCGGTGGAATTGCACGATGAGCAGGTGACGCCGTTCCAGCGCCAGCTCGGCTGGCACCCGGCAGCCGAGGACGAGTGCCTGGTCGAGGTGGACCAGGTGTTCATCAAGCATGGCTATGGCCAGACCGCCGAGGCCATCGCCCACATTCGCCAACTGGGCGTGGAGCGCGTGCTGGTGTGCGGCATGCAGACTGAAACCTGTGTGCTGGCGGCAGGCTTTGCGCTGTTTGATGCCGGGCTCTGCCCAACCCTGGTGACCGACCTGACCGTCGGCTCATCGCTGGACCGCTCCGGCAAGTTGGGCACCGACCTCTGGAAGCACCACTTCGGCAACGTGACCACCCGGGCCGAGGTAATGGCCGAGGTCGCGCAGTCGGGCGGCTGAGAAAACCGCGAAAAGCCAGCGCGCATCGTTTAGCATGGGGGCGCCGATGCACCTGGCCCCTCCCTTGTCGAAATGCTCTAGCTCCCCATGACTGCCTTTTACCTCAAGTTTCTCATCACCCCCACGCTCATGCTGGCCATCTCGTTGGCAGCCAAGCGCTGGGGCACGCAAATCGGCGGGCTGCTCTCCGGTCTGCCGGTCACTTCCGCCTTGGTCGTGCTGTTCCTGAGCCTTGAACAGGGCCCAGGCTTTGCCTTGCAGGCAGTGCCCGGGGCATTGGCCGGCCTGGCGGCGGTGCAGGCGACCTACCTGTTCTACTACCAGGTGACGCGACGGATCGGTGCATTCCCCGGTTGCATCGCCGCGCTGGCGGTTTACGCGGCCATGGCTGCGTTGATGAGCCACCTGGGCTGGGTAGCGTTGTCGGTGGTGGTTACCCTGGCGCTGCTCACCCTGATCATTGTCGTCAGCTCGCAACCGGCACCCACCAGCACCGCCAAGGTGGTGCAGCTGCCGCGTTGGGTGATCCCGATGCGCATGCTCACGGCCACCGCGCTGCTGCTGGCGATCACCGCCAGCGCCGAATGGCTGGGGCCGGTGGCCAGCGGCCTGCTGGCGCCGATCCCGGTGATCGCCTGGCCCCTGGCGGTGTTCGCCCATGTTCAGGGCGGGCACCACGAGCTGGGCGCGATTGTGCGCGGTAACGCCATTGGTGGTGTGGGCGTGTTGGGGTTCTACCTGACGCTGAACAGCTTCATCGCGCAGTGGGGCACCGTGCCGTCCATCGCCGCTGCCGTGGTGTTGGCGGTGGTTGCCACCTTCACGCTGGCCAAACTGCTGGACCGCCGCCGGGCGTAATCGTCACGGTTCATTGCACAGCCCGACAGCGGCCGGGTGCTGCACATCGCTGAGCTGCCGGGCACAACTGGCCGCCAGCGCTTAGCGGCGGTAGTAGCGGTGGTCATCATGGTAGTGGTGGGCGCGTTCGTTGCGGCGTTCCCAGTCGCGGCGGCGCTCGGCCTCACGACGCGCCTCTTCCCGACGCCATTGGGCCCGGCGCCATTCCTCGCGGCGGCGGTCCTCGCTGTGGTAGTGCCAGCGGCCGTCGCGCCAGTAACGGTCATCATCATGGGCGAGCAGCGGTCCGGATTGGCCATCGGCGATGCTGGCCAGGTTCGGCCACGGGCTCTGGGCGGGCTTGGCCGGCGCCTGAACATTGCTTTCAGTGGCCAAGGCCGCATGCGTGGCGTGCATGGGCGTTGCGGTTGCAGAGCCCATGGCCACCAGGGCGAACAGGCCGGCGAAGAGGATTCTCGGGATATGGCGTTTCATGAGCGTAGGCAACCCCCAGGTTGTCATTGAACATGCGGTTGCGCGGCGCCGTAAGGCTGCGCCCACCGCGAGCTTGAGCATGTCCAGATAGACAAGTTGCCGTGGAAAAGTTCAGGCCGTTCAGCGCTTTAGCTGCAACCGTGGGTGCTGTAGCGCTGCTTCCTTGAGCACTTGCCTAAAGCAGGTCCCAGCCCAGCATCCGGTTGATGGCCGACGTGAATACCGCAGTCATGGCATCGAGTATGTCTTCGGCCAGTTGCAGCGTGATAATGGCCAGGGCGCGAAGTTGTAGGCGCGCAACGATCTTGCGGTCCTCCAGGAAGGTGCGGGCTGCGGCATGATCCAGTGCGCCCGCTTCCAGCTGACGCTTCAGAAAGCGCGCATCGTTGGCCATGCCCCGACCGAGCATTTCCACACAGGCCTGGAGCCTTGGCCAATCGTTTCGAATAATGCCTCGTGCTGCAGTGATCGCCTCTGCGGTGACACGATCGAAGTCGACACCGTTGATAAGGTTGCTCATCGATTGTCCCCTGTCGCACGGTGCTTGGAAGTTTCGGCAGACTGGATGGCCAGTATCCCGTCAAAGAGTGTGTTGTTACGCGCTTGCCAGGTGGCCTTGTACAGAATTTGCTGGCTGGCCTGACGGTGCTCGCCTTGCCATTTGACGACCAGGCACTTGAGGTCGATGTAATTGCGTGTGGTCAGGTCTGCGTCGGGAAAGTCGCGCTGCAGCGCGTCGCACTGTGTGCTGAGGCCTTGCTGCAGCAATCGCTCGACGCCGGCCTGCAACTGCTTGCCGGGTGTACTCAGCGTTCCAGTGTTGGCCAGTGAGCGCAGGATGAGGGCATTGCTTTCGATCACAAGCTGCTCGTAGGCCGCTTGGAATTGGCTGTAATGCCCAGGGTGCGGGTTGACGTGCTGAGCCGACAACGCTGCCAGTTGCTGCAGGTTTGCAGGGCTTGATTGCTCCCCCTTGGACAACAGGCTGGCTGCGCTTTTGTAGAATTGCTCAGTGTTGGTATAGAGCTGCGCATCGTGCGGTTGAACCAGTTTCAGCGTGCAGCCTGCGAGCAGCGGTATGGTAAACACTGCCGAGGCCATGATTGCCTTGCTCAAGATGTTCATTCTGCGCTTCCGTGAATCGCGGTCGGCAGGGAATATAGGGAGCAGCTGGAATGAGGAACAAGTTGAAAAGGTTACAAAGCTTTCAGGATTTTGGGCGGTTTCATGCAATCAGTCCCCGGCTGAATCTGCCATGTCGCTCAGCCATACCAGTGGCCGCGTCGGGTCGTCGCTGCCCATGCGGGCGAAGGTTTGCGACTCGAGCATGGCCTTGACCTGCCCGCCGAGGGCCAGCAGCCGCTCGGCGCAGCCCGGGCCGATGCTGCCGTTGTCCTCCAGCGACAGGCCGCTCTGGCTGTGCTGGATCGCCAGGTGGTAGTGGCTGGCGTTATCGCCGCTGGCGGCGAGAATCACCGTGTAGCGTGGGCCCAGCACGCAACTGAGGCGCTGCTGCACCAGGTCGAGCAACGAGGCATGGCTGTCTTCGTGCAATGCCGAGGCCAGGGCGGAGGGGGCGAAGGGGGGCATGGGGTTACCTGCAAGGCATGTTCATATGTCTCTCAGCTTAGGCAAGGTGACTGTCAACTTGGGTTAAGCGAGGGTAAAAACCGGTAATTTGTCCGCGCCGAGTCAGAAGGTCTGCCCCAGGGAGAACTGGAAGATCTGCGTCTCGGCGTTGTCTGGCTTTTTCAGCGGTGCCGCCAGGCTGAAGCTCAGCGGCCCCATCGGGCTGTACCAGGTCACCCCCACGCCCAGCGACACCGCCAGCTGGTTCAGGTCGATGTTGCCGCAACCCTGGGTGGTGGACAGGTAACAGGTGTCGGCGTAGACGTTGCCGGCGTCGACGAACACCGAGCTGCGCAGCTGGCTCTGGTTCTTGATGAATGGCATCGGGAAGATGTATTCGGCGCCGCCGGTGACCAGGATGTTGCCGCCGAGCACGTCGGTGTCGCGGTCGGAGTAATAGGCCTGGCCGGCGCTTGAATAGGTGCCGGTGGCCGGGGTGCTGCGCGGGCCGAGGGTGCCGTCCTTGAAACCGCGTACCGAGCCCTGGCCGCCTGCGGTGTAGCTTTCGTAGAAGGGCAGGCCGTCGGTGGAGCCGTAACCGTTGCCGTAGCCCAGGGTGGTGTGCAGGCGCAGGGTGGTGTCCTTGCTCACGGGCAGGAAGGTCTGGCCGTTGTAGTCGAACTTGTAGAAGGACAGGTCGCTGCCTGGCGTGGTCGCCATCAGGGTCAGGGCCTGGGAATGGCCGCGAGTGGCCAGTACGCCTTTGTTCAGGGTCGATTCGGACCAGCCGATCGAGGCCTTGAGGTTGTTGAAGCTCTTGCCTTCGCGCTGGATGAAGTCGTAGATCTCGTCGGCGCTGTAGGTGCCCGGGTTGATGTCGTCGTGCTGCAGGGTCAGGCCGTAGGTCAGGCGCGAAGTTTCGTTGATCGGGTAGCCGAAGTTGACGCCCGCGCCGTAGCTGTTGATGGCGTAGTAGGACACGCCGTCACTGTAGTAGTCGCTATAGTCGGTGCTGCTGTAGAACAGGTTGTAACCCAGGCTTACGCCGTCTTCGGTGAAGTAAGGATTGACGAAGCCAAAGTTGTACTTGGTCTGGTACTCCGAACGGGTCAGGCCGATGGACACCTTGTTACCGGTACCGAGGAAGTTGCTCTGGCTGATCGAACCACCGAGGATCAGGCCGGCGCTCTGGGCGAAACCGACACTGGCGGTGATCGAGCCGGAGGCCTGCTCTTCGACGCTGTAGTTGACATCGACCTGGTCGTCGGTGCCTGGCACCGCCGGGGTCTCGACGTTGACTTCCTTGAAGAAGCCCAGGCGCTCAAGACGGGTCTTGGACTGGTCGATCAGGTAGGTCGAAGCC